>CAMATE010000016.1 GCA_945861075.1 Akkermansia muciniphila | reverse complement strand
CAAGAACCTGAACACCGTTCCTGAGAAAATCCGCTCCGCCGTCCGCAATCACGGTGGCGGCCACTACAACCACTCCCTCTTCTGGCAGTGCCTCAAGAAGGATTCGGCGCCATTGACCGAGGGCGGACCGCTGATGAAGGCCTTCGGCGAACTCTTCAGCAGTGAAGACGAGGCCAAGGAAGAATTCCTCAAGCGCGCCATGGGCGTCTTCGGCAGCGGATGGCTTTGGGTGGTGGTCACCAAGGACAAGAGCCTGAAGTTGGTCACCACTGCCAATCAGGACAGCCCGTTGTCCAACGGCGAGGCCCCGCTCTTCGGCATCGACCTGTGGGAGCATGCCTACTACCTGAAGCACCAGAATCGCCGCGCCGACTACGTGCAGGCCATCTCGAAGGTGCTCAACTGGGAGTTCATCGAGGCCCGGTTCGAGAAGCTGACCGCCTGAACCCCGAACCCTCCGGTCTTCTCAGGGGGCCGGCCGGGTTTCCATCCGATCACGCCGGCGTGCATGCACTGCGCGCCGGCGTTGTCGTTTTCAAGAGGCTGATCCGCGGGGAATTCGAGGCGATCGACGCGCGAGCGGGCTCTCGACCGCACTTGCGACCAGGATCTTGAGGGAGTCCTCGCTGGGACGCGCCGCCAAGGCGACGGCCGCCGCGGTTTCCTCCAGCGGGAAACGATGAGTGATGAGCTTCCGGACATCCAAGCGCCGTGAAAACACCCATCGGGCGACTTCTTTTTGCAGGGTAAAATCCGAGGAGTAACTGCCCATCAACCCTTTTTCGTCCACGCAAAGCACACCGAGGTCCACGGGTGCCATTTTGCCGCGCAAAGTATGGGCAAACAGCAACGTTGTTCCCCCACCCCGCAAAGCGGCCTGCGCCTCGGCCACCACAGCATCGACGGGCACACAAACGACGGCGGCATCCAACCCGCGGCCGCGGGTCAGTGCGCGCAAGGCATCCACCAAGTTCACATCCGCCCCGTCCAAGGCCTTCCAGGCACCCCAGCGTCGGGCGAGCTGGCGACGGGATTCCATGAGGTCGGTCGCCACCACACGCATGCCCAATGCGGACAGCATGCCGATGAAGAGCAACCCGATCGGCCCGGCACCCGCGACCCAAACGGTGTCGCCCTTCAGGAGGGGCAGGCTGCGAATGCCTTTGAGCACGGTGTTCACCGGCTCGAGCATGGCCCCTTCCTCGAGGCTGTTTTTGGCCGGAATTTTCACCACTCCCGGCAGACAGAAATCCATGACGCGAACGTATTCGGCATAACCGCCACCGGCCGGCTCGAAGCCCGCCGTGATGCCCGTGCGCTTGTAGGTCTCACATTGGGCGAAGGCTCTGTGTCGGCAGAAATGGCAGTCCAGACAGGGCACGTGATGGTGAAGCCCAACACGGTCACCCACCGACCATCCTTGGACCCGGGCACCCACCCTGACGATGGTGCCAGCCGTTTCATGGCCATAAATCCTCGGCGGTGTCTGGGTTCCGTAGTGGACTTTTTTGATGTCGGTGGGACACACCCCGCACACACCGACCCGCACGAGGATTTCGCTGGAGCCAATCCGAGGCACCGGAACCTCCTCGACCCGCAGGTCATTGGCACCGCGATACACCACCGCACGCATGGTCTTGGGAATCGTCGCAGACACGCTGGAAAGGTTGCGGCAAAGACTCAGAGGCGAAACAGGGATTTTGCGTCTGAAAGCCAGAAGAATGAACCAGGACGCTGGGCCTTTTCGAAACCGCTTGAACACGGGCATTTTCGATCCAACTCAGCCATTCCTGGACTGGAGGCCCAAGCACTCCTGAAATAATCTCTCCGGCCATGAGGTCCTCCGAAGCGCATCCCCCGTCTCTGGAATCCCTGCTCAGCGACATTTGGAACCGCCTGAGCCAGGCCACCTCGGACCTGTCCCATCCGTGGCGGACCCCAACCTTGGCGACCGCCGGACCAGATCATCCAGATGCGCGGATCGTGGTCCTGCGGGAAGTCGATCTCCAGGAACGGACGCTGGTTTGTTTCTCAGACAGCCGGGCCCACAAGGTCGCCGGTGTGCGAATGCAACCCGTGGCCACCTGGTGTTTCTACGATCCGGTCTCGCGCATTCAGTTGCGGGCCCGCGGAGAAACTCGAATCCATATCCAGGATGCGCTCACTCGACACCACTGGGAAAAACTGCCCCACAGCAGCCGACGCCTGTATGCCACGGTCCCCCGACCCGGAGAGCAGATCCTCGCTCCCTGGGAAATCCCCTTCGGAGACCACCCGGTGGAGCAATTCGCCGTGCTGGTAACCACCGTTCATGAACTGGACTGGCTGCAGTTGAAGCCCGAGCATCATGAGCGCGCCCGGTTCCGCTGGGACGCCGATTCTTGGGAGGCCCACTGGGTCTGCCCCTGAACCGAAAGAGTTCCCAAGCCAACCAACCAGCAAGTCCGTCCGTCCGCATCCAGTCATTGTGCAATACCTCGCCCATGTCCACGGCGACGCAAAGGGAGCCTTTGCCGTCCGTCCCCGAACCACCGGGGAAATTGTCCGCCGCGTCTCCAGCTACCTCAGGCCTTACCCACTCCTGGCCTCGGGCACCATTTTGTGCGCGCTGCTCGGCCAATTGGCAGCCTTCGCCTATCCGAAGCTGACCCGCTTCGTGATGGACGACGTGATCGCCACCGGGCGGCGGGATCTTTTGGGAAAGGCCATCCTCGGCCTTCTGGCGGCGTTCGCCCTGCGCGACGCTTTCAATTCCTTGCGCATCCGGCTCAACAACCGCTTCGAGCAGAACGTCATCTTCGATATCCGCTGCCAGGTCTATGGACGGCTCCAGCAACTGGCCCCCAGCTGGTTCGACCACCGGGCCACCGGCGATTTGATGACCCGAGTCATCGAGGACGTGGGAGCCATGGAACGGTTGCTCATCGACGGCACTGAACAAGGAGTCGTCGCGGTGTTGGGAGTCCTGGGAGTGGCCACCCTGCTCTTCCTCAATGATCCTTTCCTCGCAGCCGTGGCCCTGATTCCCGTGCCGCTTCTGGTGGCCGGTGGCGTTTGGTACACCAAGACCGCCGCCTCGCGCTACCGGGCCCGCAGTCAGGCCAGCAGTGCCATGAACGCCCTGCTCATGGACAACCTCCAGGGCATCCGGCAAATCAAGCTCTTCGGCCGAGAGGCTCACGAGGACTCGCGCTTCGCCCAACGAGCCGACGCACTCCGCAAAGGCACGCTAACCGTCATGAAGGCCTGGGCGGGCTACAACCCGGCCATGCAATTCGCCTCCGCCCTGGGCACCGTGTTGGTGCTGTGGTTGGGCGGACGCAAGGTGATGGACGGTGCCATGACGCCCGGAGCCCTCGTGGAGTTCCTGCTCTTCCTCGGGATGTTCTATGCCCCGCTGAATGTGCTCCACCAATTGAACCAGATGTCCCAATCGGCGCGCGCGGCCGGTGAACGGGTCTTCGACATTCTGGACGCCCCGGCGGAGACCACCACGGCCACTTCCAACCCAAACCCCTCCAATCCAAACCCGCCGAATCCAAACAACACGTCCACAACGCGCCTCCGGGGAGAGGTCGTTTTCGAAGGGGTTTCGGCCGCCTACGAAGGACGGCCAGATGCGCTGAGCGAAATCGATCTGCAAGTGCACGCCGGCCAGACGATTGCGCTGGTCGGGCCCACTGGTGCGGGCAAATCCACGTTGGTCAACCTGCTGCCGCGCTTCTATCCGATCGGCAGAGGCCGGATCACGGTCGACGGTCAACCCCTGGAATCCATCCCGCTAGTCCACCTGCGTTCCCAAATCGCGGTGGTGAGCCAAGAACCATTCCTCTTCAACGGCACCATCCGGGAGAACATCCTCTATGGACGCCTCGACGCGACCGAAACCGAATTGATCGCGGCCGCCGAAACGGCCAATGCCGCCGACTTCATCCGACGCTTGCCCGACGGGTTCGACACCCGGGTGGGCGAGCGGGGTATCCGGCTGAGCGTGGGCGAAAAGCAGCGCATCAGCATCGCGCGGGCCCTGCTGAAAGACGCCCCCATCCTCATCCTCGACGAGGCCACCGCCAGCGTCGACACCGCCACGGAGCGGTTGATCCAGGAGGCCCTCAAGCGGTTGATGAGCAACCGAACCAGCTTCGTGATCGCCCACCGGTTGGGCACCATCCGCGATGCGGATCTCATCGTGGTGCTGAAAGACGGCCGCATCGTCGAACGCGGCACCCACTCGGAGCTTCTCGTCGCCGATGGGCTTTACGCCCGCCTCCACCGGGCCCAGGAGGCCTCCGCGGCCATTCTCTGATCTTCGATCTCTGTAACCCCAAAGCCCCCATGGAAACCCTGATCGCGCAACTCGACCGCCATCTCCGCAAAAGCCCCGTGCTGGGGCGCGATGTCTACTTAGCCAAGACCGCAGTGGTGGTGGGCGATGTCACTCTCGGCGACGAATCCAGCGTCTGGTATGGGGCCGTGCTGCGAGGGGACATCAATCGCATTGAAATTGGCCGCGGCACCAACATCCAGGACAACGCCGTCTTGCACCTCTCCGACGACCATCCGTGCATCCTGGGCGACCATGTCACCATCGGTCACTCCGCCAATGTCCATGCCTGCACGATTGGGGACCGCTGCCTGATCGGCATGGGGGCCACGGTCCTGGACGGATCGGTCATCGGCGAGGAATGCCTCATCGGGGCCAACGCGTTGGTCACCCCAGGTTCCCGGATCCCGGCCGGTTCCATGGTCTTGGGAGCTCCCGCCAAGGTCGTCCGCCCGCTCACCTCGGAAGAACGCGCCGGCCTGAAGCACTGGGCTGACAAGTACGTAACCAATGGTGCCTACTGCCTCCGCCACGGCCTGCACCTCGGAAAACCGCTCTGAACGCGGTCACTTTCCAAATGCTCAACCCGCGTTTTCCACGGGCAGGGCGCTGATTTCCAGCATCCGCTCGATGGGCTTGCGGGCGCGCTCGATGATCTCGGGCGGCAAGATGACTTGGGGCTCCAAGGTGGTCATGCAATCCCGGAGCTTCTCGAGGGTGTTCATCTTCATGAAATGACACTCGTTGCAGGCACACCGCTCCGTTGGGGCCGGGATGAAATGCTTGTCGGGGCACTCCTTTTGCAGACGATGCAACATGCCTGCCTCGGTGGCGATGATGATATCCTTGGCCGGGGTCTTCCGGCACCAGGTGATCATCTTTTCGGTGGAGCAGACTTCGTCGGCCAGCATCCGCACCGATCGCGTGCACTCGGGGTGGGCCACGACCGGAGCTCCGGGAAACTGCTGGCGAATCCGGGTGATGGCCTGATGGGTCCACTCGACATGAACGTAGCAATTGCCCTTCCAGAGGGTCATCGGTCGCCCCGTCTGCTCCATGACCCAAGCTCCGAGGTTCTCGTCGGGCACGAACAGCAACGGACGATCCTTCGGCGCGTGCTCGACAATCTTGACGGCATTGCCGCTGGTCACGATGCAGTCGCTCAAGGCCTTCACCTCGGCCGAACAGTTGATGTAGGCGATGGTGTAGAAATCGGGATTCGTGGCCTGGAGTTCCCGCAATTTGGCAGCCGGGCAACTCTCTTCGAGGGAGCAACCGGCATCGCGATCCGGGAGAATGACCCGCTTGGTGGGATTCAGAATCTTGGCCGTTTCGGCCATGAAGTGCACCCCGCAGAAGACGATGACATCGGCCGAGGTCTTGGCCGCCTGCTGGGACAACCCCAGGGAATCGCCTACGAAATCGGCCACATCCTGAATCTCGGGCACCTGGTAGTTGTGAGCCAAGATCACCGCGTTGTGCCGGCGCTTCAGCTCCAGGATCTCCCGGGAAAGGGCATCGAACTGCGCCGGAGGCATCGGCTTGCGGACAGAAGCGATCAACGGATCGGACGCGTGAACCATGGAGGAGACGCTAATCCCGAGACCCCTCGATGCCAAGGTCCGGGTCGACCAGGACAGTTCTGGCGGCAGGTTCTGGCTGCAGGGTTGACTCTGGCCGGCGGAGCGCGCGGACTCTGGCGCAGCGAGCATGATTTCAGAGAATCCAAAGGATCCGTCACCGCCCCAAAATCCGGATCGACAACCGCGATTGGGGCTGTACGGCGGATCATTCGACCCCCTGCACCGGGGGCATTTGCTCGTGGCTCAAGCGGCGTTGGAAGAGTTGGCGCTGGACCGCTTGTTCTTCATTCCGGCCGCGCAGTCTCCCTTCAAACCCGGATCCCGCCCTGCCCCCGATGCGGCGCGCTTACGCATGCTCCGCCGATCCCTCGCTGGCCAATCCCGGACGGAAGTGCATTGCGACGAACTCACCCGGGGTGGCGTGAGCTACTCCATCGACACGGTCAACGCGTTCCGAGCACGGAATCCCGGAGCGGAGCTCTTCTGGCTCATTGGAGCCGACCATGTGCCCACCCTGCCCCAATGGCGCGAGGCTTTGGCCTTGGCCGAGGCGGTGACCTTTGTGGTGATTCCGAGGCCCGGTCAACCCCAAGCCACTCTGCCCCCACCTTGGCGACTGCGTCACTTACGGGGGTGGCCGCTGGGGGTTTCCTCGTCTGAGATCCGGGACCGGGTGCGAAACGGGATGTCGTTCGAACACCTGGTGCCCAGCGGAACAGCCGAGATCATCGCTTCCGAGGGACTTTACCGGGATTCGCCTTAGCCGGCACGGAGGCCGCTGGCGCCGAAGTCCCTGCCGACGCAACCAGCGCATTAATGCCGCTGGCGGCGTAACCAGCTCCGAAGCCGTTGTCGATGTTCACCACCGTGAGGCCGCTGGCGCAGGAATTGAGCATGCCCAGCAAGGCGGTCAGACCTCCGAAGTGGGATCCGTAGCCCACGCTCGTCGGAACCCCGATGATGGGTTTACCGATCAATCCTCCAACGACGCTCGGCAAAGCCGCTTCCATGCCGGCCACCACAATCACGACATTGGCCGACTGGATTTCGGGCAACCGCCGCAGCAGCCGGTGCAAACCGGCCACGCCCACGTCGTAAATCCGCTGGACGGTGTTGCCCATGAAGTCGGCAGTGACCGCCGCCTCTTCGGCCACCGGAAGATCGGTGGTTCCGGCCGCCACGATGGCAATGGTTCCCGGGCGCTTGGGCAGAGGCGAGGTTTCCAGGGTCAGGCACCGGGCCGCCTCATGGTGCACTGTGTGCCGGAACTTCTTCTTCAACGCCCGAGCCTGCTCCGCATTCACTCGAGTGGTCAGAACGCGTCCGTCGGCGGCAAGGATTTCTGATGCAATGGCCACCACCTGTTCAGCCGTCTTGCCGGCTCCGAAGATCACTTCAGGAAATCCCTTCCGCAGGGCTCGGTGCTGGTCGACCGCCGCAAACCCGAGATCAACGACCGGGGCCGCCTGGAAGGATTGAAGGACCTGCTCGGCCGGCACCTGACCTTGGCGAAAGCGTTCCAACAGCGTGAGGGCATCAGTGGGACTCATGGACGAAGAGCGTTTCAGGGACGTGTTTCGGGGACGAAATTCAAGGACGGGATGGCGGCAACGGATCGGCCGCTTCGCGCAACCGGCGGCGGGCCTCGGCCAGCCGCTCGGGCTGATCGGCGGCGATGTTCCGAGCGGCAGCGGGATCGACCTTCAGATCATACAGTTCCACGTTGGATCCCATGGAACGTTCCACGGCCTTCCAGTAGTCCCAGCGGATGGCTCGACTGGGTGCGGCATCGGCGGTTTCCCAATACAAGCCGCCCGCACGGGTGACGGGTTCTTTCTGACCTCCCAACATCTCCGGTGCGAGGGATATGCCATCGAGTCCTTGCGGAATCGGAACCTTGGCCAGGGCCGCGATCGTGGGCAGCACATCCCACAAGGCCACCGGACGATCTTGGGTCTGGCCGGCCGGAATCGTTCCCGGCCAACTGACCAAGAGTGGCACCCGAAGCCGAGACTCGGCCAACCGGTCATCACTGGGAGCGCCACCGCTCGTGCTGGTCACCACCAAGAGGGTTTCGCGCCGAACGCGACTTTGTTCCAACTCACGAACCACAGCGCCAACAAAACGGTCCCACAGCAACGAGTGGCGTCTGCGCATGTCTTCGGAAGAGGGGGTTCCCGGCAACGGGTGGGCCACATACAGGAAGAACGGATGATCTTCATGCACTTGGATGTAATTGGTGGCAAACCGCGCAAACCAGTCGGGAGCGTAATTGGCCAGTCGCCCGCGTTGGTCGATCAGGTTGTCGAAGATTTCAGCATTGCGCCATAGGGCCTTGGGGTAGAGGTCCTGAGCCTCTTTCGAGTCCAGAAAACCAAACCAGTCCGAAAAGCCCTGGCGCAGGGGATGTCCCGTCGTGTTGCTGCCGCCCAGATCCCACACACCGATAACTGCCGTGCGATAGCTGGCCGCTCGGAGGACTTCCGCGAGTGTGACATCCTCATTGGCCAGTGGCACCGGGTTTGCACCGCGGATCCGCCCATGCCCGGAATGCCGACCGGTCAGCAGCGCTGCCCGACTGGCGGGCGTCGATGCGGCACCCGCATAGGCCTGGGTCCAGCGCATGCCCGAAGTGGCCAGCTTCTCGAGATTCGGGAAAGCCCCGTTGGTTCCCAGATCGGAATCCGACCAACCGTCCGCGGCCAAGACAACCACATTGGGCAGCGGCGAGCGGCGGTGGACATTGCCTGGATGGGCCGACTTGGATGCCTTGGCTGAAGCCGGCGACGGGGCCTCAGCGGCACCCATGGGAAATCCCTCCAGCAGTGCGACAAGGACAGCCAGCACAGCGACCCCATGACCGCCTGCGCCCAGCGCGACCAACGCGCGCCAACATCCATTCCGGAACATGCCCCCTCGAATCATCGTGTGGTCGGACGATGGAACCTCACCGCATGGGATGCCAGATCCGATGTGCATTCCCGACGGGTTCGCCACCGCGCTTCATTCCTTGCCGTGGTTTTTCACCAAGTAGTTCACCAGTGCGGGCACATCATTGGTGGAAATCGGGGCACCATATTTGGCCCGCATCTTTTCGACGCTGGCCGCCCAGCCTGTCCGGCTCAGTCGCGGTTGGGTGGCAATGTAGTCGTAGGAGTGGCACAGAGCGCAATGGCGTCGGATGGGTGCCGCCGGCTCGCCCTCGGGCAGGGCCGGTTCACCCACGGGGAGCACCCAGGGATCGGCCGCATGCGGATTGGCCTTGGGAGCCTCGGGCACGATCGCCGTCGCCGCCAACACCCCAACACCGGTGAGTGCCAACACAGCACCCCAAATTTCCGTCCTCGAGACGAGGCTTTGAAAATCACGCAGTTTCATAGGCTCAGAGCGGTTCTTTCCACGACATTGCGCATGTAGCCGGCCGGATTCCACAATGCATCCAAGGGTTGGCTCTGACCGAGGCGATTGGTGGCTCGGACCCACACCTCGGGCGTCCCTTCGGCCGGCGGCTGCCAGTCGAGGGTCCACTCCCGGAAAGCGTAGCGGCCGAGGTCCTTGCCCAGTTGGGCGGTCGTCCAACGCTTTCCACCATCGGTTGACACCGTGACATCCCGGATACCCGATCCGCCGTCAAAGGCGATGCCCCGCAAAGTGACCCCAGAGCCCGAACGCTGGATGCGGTCTCCCGTTTGGTGACTGGTCAGAAAGGAACGCACATTGAACCGGTCGATGGGGACGGTGCGCTTGGGCGTGGTTCCAGGCGCCACATGGGCACAGGGATCATCGGGAATGCGGTACGCCGGATTCATCCAAAACCCAGTGAACGTGGCATCCACCACCTGAATGGAGTGCAGGTGTTTGACCCAATAGGTTCCATAGTGCCCCGGCACCACCAAACGCAGCGGATAACCATTGAGCCATGGCAGCGGCTCTCCGTTCATCTCCCAGGCCAGGAGCACGTCCGGGTCGAGCGCCTGCTCGACATCCATCGCCTTCACAAAGTCGGGAATACTGGCCACCAGCGGTCGATCGAGACCATCGAAGAGCACTTGCTTGGCTTGGGGCAACACGTTGGAGGCCTTGAGCACATCCGCCAAACGGACCCCGCGCCAACGTGCACAACCCATGTTGCCATGACCCGATTGGCCTCCCGGAACACGCGGTTGGAAAAAGCCACGGCTGTTGCCCGAGCACTGGTTCACCGCGATCACCTCCACGGTCTCGAACTTCTGCTTCAGGGCCTCGAGGCTCCAGGTTTGCGGGGTTTGGATGCTCCCTCGGACTTGCAGGCGGAAGGTCTCGGGATTGAGCACCGACTGCGGAGGAGGCGAACCGGCCAAATGATAACGGACAAAAAAGGCGTCATTCGGAGTCAGCAGGCTTTCGTGATAAACCGAAAACGGAGTCTCCAATTGCGGCGGACGGGCCGTGTGACGAATGAGCGGGCGTTTCTGAGGATAACGCACCAGCGGCCGTTCGCCGTTGTCGAAGGGCAACTTCACGACGTCGTCAGCCCATGCCGACGAAGCCAACCCAGCAAGGCCCGCCTTCAAGAACCTCCGACGGGTGGTCTCCTGTTCTCCCAATTCCCGGTGCATGGACCCGACATTAACTCTGAAGGACGAGGCTAGAAAAGCGCTGAGCGATACAGAATGAACCCTGTCTTCGATCCTTCCTTCCATCCTTCCCTTCGATCCTTCCTTCCATCCTTCCCTTCGATCCTTCCTTCTATCCTTCCCTTCGATCCTCACTTCGATCCCCCAAAGGGCCCTCCCGTCACCCACCGATACCTGGGTAAACGGGCTCGCGACTCAGGACACGAGAAAGTTGCACGGCGCTACCGAAGGCGTCTTCGTGGAAGCCGTAGCGAAAGTAGCTGCCGGCAAAGAAGACATTCTGGCCATTCCCACGGCGGTTCAGGTCGGGCAACTCCTTCTGGGCGGCTATGGCCTCCAAACTGAAGAGCGGATGGGTGTAAGGGATCTTGCGGTGAACGCGAGCGGGATCGATCTCGTGCTCACCATTGATGGACACGAAATAGTCGGTGTCCGTTTGAAGGCCTTGGAGACGGTTCATCCAGTACACGGTCTGCGGGAGAACGGCTCCGCTGGGATGCCGCGACATGCGGTAATTCCAGGCCGACCAGGCCAACCGGGCCTTGGGCATGACCTTCCGATCACTGTGCACGGTCGCCAGGTTCGGTTGATACTGGAAAGCTCCGAGCAAACGCCGCTCATCGGCATCGGCGTCGGTGAGCAGGCGCAGCGATTCGTCGGCGTGGGCGGCCAGAATGACGGCATCAAAGCGATGGGTGTTTCCGTCAGCGGTCGTCACCCAGGCGCTCCCGCTTTCACGGCGGACCGCCACCACGCCCAGTCCAGTCCGGATGCGGTCGGCAAACGGCGGAATCAACCGGCGGACGTATTCGCGGGCACCTCGGGTCACCGTCCACCAGGGATGCTGCGTGTGCAGGCCGAGAAATCCATGGTTGTGGAAGAACTGGATGAGGGTTCGCGCTGGAAACTCCAGCATCCGGTCTGGCGGCGTGCTCCAGACGGCCCCGCTCATCGGGATGAGGTAATGCTCCAGGAAATCCCGTCCGTAGCCGCGACGGGCGACATAGTCTCCGACCGTGACGGAAGCCCATTGCGGATCTGACAAAGCGGGAACGGCCTCGGCATTGAAGCGGTTGACCTGTAGCAGCATTCGCCAATACCGAGGCCGGAACAAATTGCGCCGCTGGGCGAAAAGGTGGTTCAAGCTCGAGCCCGAGAACTCCAATCCAGTAGGCACATGCTGCACCGAGAATGACATGTCGGTGGGTTGGACCGGCACCTGGAGTTCCTCGAAAAGTGCGACCAAATAGGGGTAGGTCACCCGATTGAACACCATGAACCCCGTGTCAAAAGGAACAGGCCCACCGGCTTCCGCCACCTCGATGGTGTTGGTGTGACCACCGACATGGGTGTTGGGATCAAACAGAGTCAGGTCGTATTGACGATGCAGGAAATGGGCGCAACCGAGTCCGGCAATGCCGGTGCCGATGATGGCGAGGGAGGGACTGGAAGACATGGGAACGACGCGATGAACTGAAGACACCCTCCAGTAAATCCGCCGGAAGTCCAACGCCCACTCGAGTGATCTTGAGTCCAGACAGAAAAGTACCTTCCTCCATGTGGGGGCTGCATTCTAGTCTACAGACATGTTGCTGAGTGAAGCTCCTCGCACCCCCAAGTGGCCCTACCTGCTCGCCGATGTGGTCCTCGTGGCCGCTGCCGCTGCTGTGGCCTGGAAAGCCGCCCCGGTCTGGACTTGGAAGGAAATCTCTCTGGTGGGGGGCCTGACAGGCCTCGGGGCATGGATCCTCATCCAGCCTTTTCAAAAAGACCACGAGACCGCCGTAAAACTCTTCGAGCAAGTCAACCTCGCCGCCGCCGCCGAGAAGTTGGGCTCTCTGGACAAAACCGCGCAACAAATCGCCACAGCCACCGCGCAATGGCAAGACATCCAGACACTGTCCACCAAGACAGTAAACTCCGCCGGCAACATCGCTAGCCAGATCGCTGCCGAGGCCAAGGGGTTTTCCGAGTTCCTGACACGGTCCAATGACGGCGAAAAGGCTAACCTGCGACTGGAGATCGAGAAATTGCGCCGAGGAGAAAAGGATTCGCTCCAGGTGGTGATCCACCTCATGGACCATTGCTTCGCCTTGTTCCAGGCGGCCGCAGCGTCAGAACAAGTCCAGTTGATCCAACAGATCGGCAACTACCGAAACGCCTGTATCGATGCGACCCGCCGCGTGGGCATCCTCCCCTACGAGGCCCAGCCCGGCGAACCGTTCGACGCCGAGCGCCACGAGATAGCTGATGGCTCTACCCCGCCCGCCGGAGCGTTGGTCGGGCGAACGGTGGCCTGGGGCTATACCTTTCAGGGAATGGGCATCCGCCGCATCCAGGTGACCATCGCGACGCCAGAACCGGCCTCCAGCGAGAACACCTGACCAGCCCGATCAGATCATCGGCTTGGGATAATCGGGAAAGAGGCGCACATCGATGGCCTCCATGCCCGCAGCCCGGATGGACTCCATGCCGAGATCGGTGTCCTCGAAGCCCCGGCAATGCGCTGGATCCACTCCCAATTGCCGGGCGGCCTCGAGGAAGATGTCCGGGGCCGGTTTCTGTCGCACGACGTCTTCGCTGGTCACAATGGCTCCAAACCAGTCGTAGATGCCCAGATGGCGCAAGACCGTGGGTATGCCCGGTCGAGAACCGCCGGTGGCAATGGCCATGGGCAAAACACCACGGTGACGGCGGGCAATCTCCACCACCGGTTCCACCGGACGAACCTCGTGCAGGAACTCCAAATAGGCGGACTCCTTCTCCTTGGCCACCGCCAAGGGATCCAAGCCCCGGATCCCCTGCTCTTCGAAGAGCATCTTCAGGATGTTGCGTCCCGGAACACCGCCGAGCGCATAGAATCGGGTCTCCGGAAAATCGATGCCGTAGCGCGACGTCACCGACTGCCACGCGCGCCAATGCAGGGGCATGGTGTGGGCGACGGTGCCGTCGCAGTCGAAGATGAGGGCTTTGGGCGTTTCGAGGGTGGGCATGGGTATCGGGGCAGAATCAGGCTTCAATGGCCGCCAGGCGGCGCTTCACTTCGTCATCCATCAGCGGATCAATCATGGGATTCAAGTCGCCATCCAAGAAGGCGGCCAAATTGTAGAGGGTGAGTTCCAGTCGGTGATCCGTGACGCGGTTCTGCGGGAAATTGTAGGTGCGAATCTTCTCAGAACGCTCGCCGCTGCCCACCTGATCTTTGCGCTGCTGGGCATACTTGGCGTTCTCCTCATTCATCTTCCGCTCCAGCAACCGGGAGCGGAGCACCATCATCGCCTGCGCCTTGTTCTTCTGCTGGGAACGCTGGTCTTGGCAGCGGACATCCAATCCGGAGGGCTTGTGAAAAATGCGAACCGCCGAGTCGGTGGTGTTGACGCCCTGCCCCCCGTGGCCGCCGGCGCGGCAGACGTTGATCTCGAGGTCTTCGGGCTTGATGACCACATCGACCTCTTGAGCCTCGGGCATCACCGCCACCGTCACCGTGCTGGTGTGGATGCGTCCTTGAGCCTCGGTGGCCGGCACGCGCTGCACCCGGTGCACGCCGGACTCATGCTTGATGCGCTTGAAGACGTCTTCGCCTGTGATCATGAAGATCACTTCCTTCATGCCCCCCAAATCGGAAGGACTGGAGTCCATCGGCTCGATCTTCCAGCCACGATCTTCGGCATAGCGGGTGTACATCCTCAGCAGGTCAGCGGCAAAGAGGGCGCTCTCGGCCCCACCCGCACCGGCCCGGATTTCCAGGATAGTATTGCGGGAATCGGTCGGATCCGGGGGGATGATACCTCGATGGACCGCGGCCGTGAGACGCACCGCTTCAGATTCCAACCTTTGGATCTCTTCGGCCGCCATGACCGCCATCTCGGACCCGGCCAACTCGGTCGCCAACAGTTCACGATTATCGGTGAGATCTTGGTGCACCTTCACCCAGGCATCTCCATCGGCCACGAATTGGCGCAGGCGGGAATGTTCCCGGGTCAACTCCTGGCCACGAGCCGCATTGCTAAAGGCATCGGGGGCACCGAGCAGCGCTTCCACCTCGTCGAATCGACGGCGGAACTTCTCGATGAACGGCAGGAGATCCATGGTGGTTGGTCGTGGGACACACTGGTGTCCAGAGCGGGCTGGCCAAAAGCAAACCGCCCGCGGGTCGTTTGGACGACCGGCGGGCGGTTGTTGGCTCTGCGGCTACTTCTTCTTCTTCTTGCCAGCGGCGTCCGCCAAAGCGGCCTGCGCCGCCTGGGTCTTGGCCAGGCGCTGCTGGAACTTGTCCACACGGCCGGCCGTATCGACGAACTTCTGCTGACCCGTGTAGAACGGATGGGTGAACGCGCTGATGCCGAGCAAGTAAAGCGGGTATTCCTGACCGTCTTCCCACTTGGCGGTGAGGTTGGTGTTGGCGCAGGACTTGGACAGGAACGACTGGCCAGAGGCCGAGTCGCGGAAGATCATCGTGCGGTAGTTTTTCGGATGCACATCAGCTTTCATAGCAGCAAAGAACCGATAACTTGAGGGAGCCCACCCGAGGAAACAAGCCCTTATTTCGAGGAATACGCAACCGAACCCGTTCCCGCCACGGCGACGGCCGGAGCGTCGAAGGTCCGCCGAGCTTCCTGCGCAGAAATCCTATGCCCAAGATGGGTTGCGCGGTTTAGCTTCCTGCAAAACTCATCCCGCTATGAAGCGCTACAATGTCGGAGTCATCGGTCACGGTTGGGTGGCCTCGGCCCATATCCCTGCCATCAACGCCACCCGTCAGGGCCGCGTCACCGCCATCCACTCCCGGCGAGATCTGGATCCCGCGGTTGCCAGCGCCCAATACGGCTCACCGATCCACGTTTTCAAGGACTTGGACGCCATGCTGGCCGATCCGGACATCGATGCGGTGTCCATTTGCACGTTCCCGAAGGACCACGCCGCCCAATTCGTCCGAGCGGTGCAGGCCGGCAAGCATGTGATCGTCGAGAAGCCGCTGGCCCTCAACTCCGCGGATCTCGAAGTCATGGCGGCGGCCCTCCGCGGCACCGCGGTCAAGACGTGCGTGTGCTTCGAGGTGCGTTTCTCGTCGCAGTTCCAGTCGATCCATTCGATGCTCCAGTCGGGCTTGCTCGGCGAGATTCACTTCGCTGAAGTCGATTATTACCACGGCATTGGTCCGTGGTACGGTCAGTTCCGCTGGAGTCATCAAAAGGCGGAGGCGGGGAGTTCACTCTTGAGCGCGGGTTGCCACGCCCTCGATGCATTGCTCATGGTCATGGGGGGGGAACCTGAAGAAGTGACCTCGTATGCCACTTCGTCCAAGAGCCCGCACTTCGCTCAGTACGACTTTCCGACCACGCAGGTCAGCATTGTGAAGTTCCGGGATGGTTGGATCGGCAAGACCACTTCCTGTGTGGACAGCTTGCAGCCGTACTACTTCCACACGCACATCGTCGGCAGCGAGGGATCGATCTTAGACAACAAGTTCCACAGCCAGAAGCTGGGCATGCTCGACAAACACAAGTGGAGCCAATTGTCATTCGCCCCGGTGGATTCGGGCGACGTGAAGGACCACCCCTACCAAACCCAGTTCCAGGCATTCTTCGATGCCCTCGACCGCGGCGAAGACATGCCGCTGACCTCCTTCGCCGACGCCTACCGTTCGCACCGCCTGATCTTCGCGGCGGATGCATCGGCGTCCTCGGGAAAGCCCGTGCGCCTCTGAATCACACCGGTGCGGCGACCTCCGCGAGGCTGAGGTCGCCGCTGCGGGTTACGTCTCAGCGACGAACCGATAGGCCGGTGATCCCAGACAATCCCAGCCCGTTCAAGAAGCCGTGAGGGCCGCCGCCAAGGCCAAGGCTCCGATTGGCACCGAGTCTTCGCCCAGGCCCGCCAGCGCCACCTGCGGCCCCGGTCGGAAGGCCTCCATCAAGTAAGCCGGCAAGGCCTCAGCCATCGCTGCTCGAAGGGGTTCACCCACCAGCGACAACCCTCCGCCCACCACGATGATCTCGGGATGGAAGAGGTGGACCGCATGGGACAAAGCGAAGGCCAGATCGTCGGCCACGTCTCCGAGGATTTTCCGGGCCAATGGATCTCCGGCATCGATGGCCGAGCGCAAATGGCGGGACTCCCCACCCTCCGACGACTGAGAAACCACGGCGCGCGCCAAAAACCCTTCCTGCCCCACCACGGCTGCCCGAATGCGGCGATCCACCGCCCAACCCGAGCAAGCATCCTCAACGATACGCCCGGAGCGATCCAACCGCAGGTGTCCGATCTCGGCCTCGCCGGGGCGGGCTCCGTGGTACAAGCGGCCGTCGACGACCATGCCGCCGCCCACACCGCTGCCCATGTTGATCCAGAAAACGCACCCGAAGCCCCGGCCCGCGCCTCGGAGCGCCTCGCCGAGAGCCGCGACATTGGCATCGTTCTCGACCGCCACCGGAACTCCGGTCAAATCGCGAACCCAGTCTCCGAGCGGGAAATCATGCCAACCGGGCACCTGATGCGAGCAACAAATCTGACCCGTCTTCGGATCGACCGGGCCGCCGAAACCCACCCCCACGGAGGCCACGGAATGACGCGCCATCAACCCAGGCACGACGGAAGCAATTTGCTCCCGGATACCCGCCCCACCCCGGGCGCGATCGGCCGCCAATCGATGACGCTCCAAGAAGGTTCCGTCGGCATTGCCCGCCACGATCTGGATCTTGGTACCGCCGATTTCGATTCCGATATGACTCATAGTGTGTGGTTGAACTCTTCCGCGAGCAGGACCAACCCGGCGTTCCGATTGTCAGCGGGACGGTACAAGCCGCGAAAAGCTCCGCTATGTCCCACCGTCGGGGCAAGGTCTGCATCACAACGTCCTGCATCCCATGGAGTGGCGGCATCAAATCTCTGGCTCCGGTCCGCGGCGAGGGAATTCTCGGCTCGCAACTGAGGTACTCGAGCCAACCCACTTACGAAAGAGCCCACTCAATAACCTTCCATGAGCAATTGCACATATTGTTGAAGACACACTGGGTTCTGGGCACCTTTCCGTCATGGGTAAGCGCGAGCAGGTGGAAGGCGTCTCCGCCGGAGAGATCAGTGATGAAGCCCTGGAACTCATCGCGACTCGATTCCGGGTCTTGGGCGAACCCAACCGGCTGAAACTCATCCGCGCCCTCGAGGGCGGCGAGCTGTCGGTTTCTGCGCTCATCGAAGCGACCGGCCTGACCCAAGCCAACGCCTCCCGCCACCTCCAGACCTTGACCCAGTCGGGCATCTTGGGCCGTCGCCGCGACGGAACCAGCGTGATCTACCACATCGCCGACCCCGGCATCTTCCGCTTGTGCGAACTGGTTTGCGGATCGGTCCAAACCCTCTTGGCCCGCCACGCCAGCGCCTTCACCTCGAATTGAGGTAAATCGTCACGCCGGAACCGTTCAACGGGAAGCCCTCCCCAACAAAATCGGTCCGGCTCGGGACAAGAAAAACCCGCCCTCGGAAATCCGGGGGCGGGTTTGCGGTGAGAAATCGGAGAGAAGTTGTTCCGGATCAGCGGGTGGCCACGCCACCGGGGACCACGTTCACGGAGCACTGGAACTCCTGATTGATCTCGGTGCCGTCCTTGCCCTTCAGCTTGAACTTGATCTCGAGCTGGTTCACCGGGCGGAAGTCTTCGAGATCGATCTCAACCGTACGACCGTCAGGCAGCAGGCGGGCGCTTTGAACGGTGACCTTCTCACGACCCTTCTTCTCGGGATTCTTCACCTCGTAGGTGGACGATCCGTAGTTGGACGAACGCAGGTAGTTCCAGCGACGGGCCGAGAAGTTCTCGGCGTCGGCCGCTTCCTTGGCGTCCAAGGGCTGGGTGAAGGTCAGGCGCAGGCCCTTCGGGGTGTACTTGATGGCCTCGATGGAATGCACCGCCTTGCCCGTGTAGCGAACCCGGTCGAAGCCCGAGATCTTCACGGCCTTGGTCTGCCATCCCTGCAAGCCCGCCACGTAAAGCTGGCCATCCTTGGCATTGAACCGGGCACGCATCGCCGAGCTGGCGAACTTCACCGGGAAGCGAACCACGCCGCCCTGCATCTGGCCGTTGCCGGCTTCCTCGTACATCACGAGGTACAAGGCGCACTGGCCGTAGCTCATGTGCAGCAGGCGCTTGGAGAACGGCCCCCACTTGTCGCTGTTGACCCACACCTGACCGCCACCGCTGTTGTCGTACTCGTCATGCGACATCCAGGTCAGGGGTTGCTTGAAGCTCTTCACGTCGGCGCCATGGGCGAGGTCTTCCACACCGTAGAAGCCGCCGGGCTTGACCCAGTTCACCGGGCAAGTCGGCACCCAGGTACCTTCGTTGTCACCGGTGGTGATCTGGCCGTTCCACGGGTTCACGCCGATGCCGTTCGGAGCGCGGAAGCCTGTGGCCACCGTTTCGAACTTCTTGCCGTCGGCGCTGACCTTCATGAGCGATCCGGCATCGCGGGAGATGGTCTCGAAACCACGGCCACCGCCCTTCACCGGTCCGGCCTTGGCGAAGTAGAAGTTGCCTTCCTTGTCGGTCTGGAGATCGAAGAGGAACTCATGGAACCCTTCGGTGGACGTCACCGAGTTGTTGAAGTTCTCATAGTAGTCGGCCTCACCGTCGCGGTTGTAGTCGTAGTAGCGGGTGAGCTGGTCGCGACCGGAGGTGTAAATCTGGTCGTTGACGATGCGCAGGCCGAGCGTCTCGTACATGCCCGAGGCGAAGCGCTTCCACTTGAGGTTCTTCAGGCTCTCGTCGATGCCCGAGACAATCCAGATGTCGCCATCCCAGGTGCTCACTGCAGCACGGGTGCCGTCGGCGAAGAAGTCCATGCCGCCGATCCGGAGGCGACGCTTCCAGGGGTTGTCGATGGGCGGAGTGATCTGGTCGACCACGTAGGCTCCGTCACCCTTCCCGATCACGCCTTGGGTCTCGACGACTTGGGGCCATCGGGCCGGTCCACCATTCTGAAGTTCAGCGAAGGTCGGCTTGCCCGCGAGCGCACTGGAGGCCTGAGCCACTTCAGAATCGGAGCCGCTGACCACGGCCACTTCAAAGACACCGCCAGTCGGGGTGCCCGACAACACTTCGAGTTGCACACGACCCCCGTCCACCTTCAGGGACGCGCCCTTCGGCAAGCCTGTGGCTTGAACCCGCGTGGTGAGCCCATTGGCGCTGACCACGGCCGCACCGTTGTCGATCTTGCCGCTGCCGCCTTCAACATCGGCCAGGATCAGGGAGAACGTGGTCGCCGTCTTGGAGTTGCGAGCGAAAATGCCACCCTTCTTGCCGCCGCCCATCTGGAAGGTGCGGACGTACACGGTCTGACCGCCCGCCGAACGGGCCGAGGGTTGCTCATGGATGGCGATGCTGCCGGCCACGGTGTAGTTCAACTGAACGCGATCGCCGGCCACGTGCAAACCATCCCAACGCACCACCGAGGCGTCGGTGGGTCCGAACGGCTCCTTGCGGGCGTCGGAGAACACGCCAGTCAGAGAGACACCCGGGACCACCGCGGTTCCGAAGGCCTGCTTGCCGACGATCGAGGGGTGCCCGCCGTGGGATCCATCGAAGGTCACGCCACGGGTGTTGATGTAGCCGCCGGTCCAACCCGCCGCCATGCGGCACAAGTCGGTGTCGAAGAGCATGTTGGCGTCGGCCGCGCCTGGGATGCGGATGGCCAGACCCTTCATGGCGGTGTTCTTGGCCGGGAACGAAGCGCTGATACAGGCGCCCTGGAAGGGGAAATCCTTCTGGAGCAAAGCTTCATTGATCTTCTCGGCTGCGGACAGAGAGACGATGGACAGCGCGAGCGCGGCTGCCATCCGCAAAGAGCGGGAATTCATTCGAGTTTCGTGCATGGAAAGAAAGCGACCGATGGATACCGGAGTGTTGTACCGGAGGCCAGAGGCAATCGTCTGAATGGAAACTTTGTAACAGGAAGTGCCCCATGGACCAACTGTGGCGAACCTTTTCCCTGCCTCTTTCCGAATCCCGTCTTTGCTCAAAACCATTCCGGGTTACCCTGCCCTCACCAATGGAACCGCAACGTCCGGCCAAACCGATGGAACTCAACGTCTTGGGCGAACGCCTGGATCCGTGCTGCTTTGCGCCGCAGACCGGGTTCTACCGAGACGGCTACTGTCGCACGGGCCCTCAAGATCTTGGTCGCCACATCGTCTGCGCCGAACTCACGCTCGAGTTTCTGGAGTTCACACGGGCTGCTGGAAACGACCTTTCCACACCCCGGCCCGAATTCGGATTCCCGGGCCTGCGTCCTGGAGATCGCTGGTGCTTGTGCGCATTGCGTTGGAAAGAGGCCTTCGACGCTGGATGCGCTCCTCCGGTGATTCTCGAAGCCTGCCACCAGCGGGTGCTGGACCTCATTCCGCTAGAAGCGCTCCAAGCCCATGCCCTCTGAAATACCCCCGGTGGATCCCGGCTTCGGATGGCGCTGGGACAACTCCTATGCTCGATTACCCGAAGGGTTCCACAGCCGCGTGGATCCCACCGCGGTCTCGACACCGGGCTGGGGCCTCTTCAACCGCCCGCTCGCCGAGTCACTCGGGATCCAGGCCGAATCTCTAGACCGCCACGATCACGCGCACTACTTCACCGGCAACCGGCTCTTCGAGGGCTCAGAACCCATCGCCCAGGCCTATGCCGGGCACCAATTTGGTAACCTCGCCCGACTGGGCGACGGCCGGGCCATCTTGCTGGGAGAGCACCTCGACCCCTCGGGCCGGCGCTGGGACGTGCAACTGAAGGGGCCGGGCCTTACGCCGTATTCGCGCGGGGGCGACGGCCGCGCCGCGCTGGGCCCGATGCTTCGGGAATACCTCATCAGCGAGGCCATGCACGCGCTGGGCATTCCGACGACCCGCAGCCTGGCAGTCGCCCTGACCGGCGAACCCGTCTTCCGCGAGACAACCCTCCCCGGCGCTGTCCTCACCCGGATTGCCGCCAGCCACATTCGCGTGGGCACCTTCGAATTGTTCTCGGCCCTCGGCGACGTGCAGGCCCTGAAAACCGTCGCCGCATACACCCTGCTCCGGCATTTCCCCGACCGCTCCGGCGAACCAAAACCCGGAAAAGCCCTGCTCGAGGCGGTCATCGAACGGCAATCGGCCCTCGTGGCCCAGTGGATGCGGGTGGGCTTCGTCCACGGCGTGCTCAACACCGACAATGTGGCGGTGAGCGGCGAAACCATCGATTACGGCCCCTGCGCCTTCATGGATGCCTACGACCCAGCGACCGTCTTCAGCTCCATTGACCGTCAAGGCCGCTACGCCTTCGGTAACCAACCCAAGATTACCTCGTGGAACCTCGCCCGTTTCGCCGAGGCGCTCCTGCCGATCCTCGACGATCACGAGTCCACCGCCATCGAGGTGGCACAAACCTGCCTGGAATCTTTCCCTGCCCGGTTTCGACGGCACTGGCTCGCGGCCTACCGCGGCAAGCTCGGACTCCTGACCGAGGAGGACGGCGACGCCACCCTGATCGAAGAGCTCCTCGCCTGGATGCATTCAACGCAGGCAGACTTCACCCAAACCTTCCGCACGCTCCGGCCCACCGACCTCGGCCAGAGCGAATCGACAGTGCCCAATCTGAATGCGGATCAGCAGAGCGTGGCCCACTCGGAGTCCACCCCGTCGGACCCGAAATTTCTCGACTGGCATCGACGCTGGACCGAGCGCCTCGCACGCCAGGGCCTCCCCCTCGCCCGGGTGCTGGAATGCATGCACCAGCACAACCCTGTGATCATTCCGCGCAACCACGCGGTCCAGGCTGCGCTCGATTCGGCCTCTCAATCCAACGACTGGAGCGCGTTCCATGCGCTTCTTGCAGCGTTGCAATCTCCTTACCAAAAGGCCGGAGCGCCGGATTCCCTCCGCAATCCACCCCCTCCGGGCACGCCCCGCTGTCGCACCTTCTGCGGCACCTGACTGAGGCCGGGGTCCTCAATTGGATTGATGCCCCGGCTGGCCCCACCGATGGTCAAGGAATGCACTGGGCCATCTGCAACGAGATCTTCAAGGAGTGGCCTCTGGAGAAGGCGTTTCCGTTCATCGCGAAGGCCGGCTACCAGGGGGTCGAGATCGCACCCTTCACGCTGGCGCCGTTGATCACCGATATTTCCGCCGGTCGACGGCGTGAAATCCGGCAACTGGCCGAAGACTCCGGGATCGTCGTCTCGGGAATTCACTGGGTGCTGGCCTTCACCGAAGGCATGCATGTGAACCATCCGGACCCGGCCTCGCGCCAACGGGCCGCCGACTACCTGCAGCATGCGGTGGACTTCTGCGCCGACCTCGGCGGCACACGCATGATCTTCGGCTCTCCCAAGCGACGGGACATCCTGCCCGGGGTGACGCCCGAGCAGGCGCGGGCCTGGACACTGGAGACCTTCCGCCCAGCGACGCGCACGGCCGAAGAACGCGGCGTGGTGATTTGTCTCGAGCCCCTGGCGCCATCGGAAACCAACTTCCTCAACACCGCCGCCGAGACCCGCAACCTGGCCGATGCCATGGGTTCACCGGCCTTTCAAATCATGCTCGACGTGAAGGCCATGTGCTCCGAAAGCCGTCCGGTGGCCGAGACCATCGAGGCCTTCCGTGGGCAGTTCTCGTACTTCCATGCCAACGACGAGAATCTCAAGGGTCCGGGCTTCGGCGACACCGACTACCGGCCCATCGGCCAAGCACTGCGCAACACGGGTTACGAAGGCTGGGTGTCGGTGGAAGTCTTCGTGTTCGATGAAGGTCCCGAAGCCAT
>CAMATE010000015.1 GCA_945861075.1 Akkermansia muciniphila | reverse complement strand
GGCCGCGCCGAATTGAATTTCACGGCCCCAAAGACGCCGGGACGGTATCCGTTCCTGTGCACCTTCCCCGGCCATTGGCGACTCATGCGCGGCGAACTGATCGTGGAGTGACCGCTACGGCTCCGGGCCGCCAAAATCGCAATCACTCCGCACACCTTAGCAAATCCCAACAAATCCCAGCCGCTCTCAACGCGACCGGGTCCGGGATGCATTGCCGGGTTTCCACACTTCGCAGAGCGGCGGAGACACCCGCTGCCACCCCGGCGGCAGTGGCTCGTCGGCCAAGCGGTAAATTCGTTCAGGGCTTCCAGCCTTGCGGCACTCGTGCAAGCCGATGGTACCGCGTCGAGGCGGAACCTGTGTCGCCGAGGCCTCCCGCCACAGTTCCAGCGGGCCGGAAGCCGAGTCGTCTTCCAATCTCCAGGAGCCCACCCATCGATCCTTCCGCCGCTCGGCCGACAGACGGTAGTGGTCGTTGAGGTAGGCAACCTGCAGCTCCAGTCGGCCGTGCTGCAACCGCCCGTCGGTCAAATGAGCGAAGCGATAATCGGTATCGGGATCAAAACGCGCTGCAACGCGCTCGCCCTCGACCGCGAGTTCCAAGGCGAAGCGATGACGCGAGCGATCCTCACGAATGGCCAACGCCTCCCATCGACCTGAGACCCTGCCAGCCTCCGACTCCCGGCGCGGCGGCCAGGCGAAAAAGACGGGGTCGCTGAAACTCTCCTGTCCCTTGCCCGGAATTCGACGCAGCTCAATGCGACCTTGGGTCTCCAAGGCGAAGATGGGTACCAAGCCTGAGGGGGCTGCCTTGCCCGTCACCGCTCGGAACGCGACCAACGTGTTGCTGACCACCGCGACGACCGGCGTTCTTCCCGGCGCCGACTCAAACGCAAACCCGCTGAGCGCCGCCACCGTCTCGGCAGCCCTCGAAGACTCCGAGAAAACCAAACCCACGACCGCCAGCGATGCGGTCAAGGCCCGCTGGCCGCGGAAATTCCAAAAACTGATCCTCGGCCGACGCTCGGCAGTCATCGGCACTCAATCATCGATGGTCTGGCCGACCAATTGGCGGAACTTCCAACCGGTGTTGTCGTCGCCGCCCTGGGTCTGCTTCATGAGCACGCCGAGAATCTGCTCCTTGGGATCGGCGAAGTACTGCGTGTTGAAATACCCGCCCCAATCGAAGGTGCCCGCGCTGCCCTCGCCACCCCGAGCCTGTCCCTGCTCGGTGACCACCCCGAAGGCCAGTCCGTAGTGCTTGTCGCCGCCGCCGAAGAGGTTTTTGGCCACTTGCTCGCGCATCATCATCTCGATGGTCGTGCGACTGAGAAACCGCTTTCCGCCCAACTCGCCGCCATTGAGGTACATCTGCAGGAAGGTCGCGTAATCGAGCGCCGTGCTGCACAGGCCGGCACCACCCGAGAAGAACGACTTCGCGCCCGTGATCGGATAGTTCGGATCGTAGAAGGTCACCGGATAGCGCACCCATTTTCCGCCCTCGGGCTTCTGGACGGCCACCAACCGAGCGGCCTTCTCAGCCGGCAAGTAGAAGCCCGTATCCTTCATGCCGAGCGGTCCGAAGAGGCGCTTTTGCAGGAAGCCATCGAAGGGCATGCCCGAGACCACCTCGATGAAATAGCCGAGTACATCGAGCCCCTCGCTGTAGGTGAACTTCTCGCCCGGGTGATGGTGCAGCGGCATCTTGGCCAAACGCAGCACGCTATCGCGAATGGTCACGGGCTCGGTGGTGAAGAGATCCACCACACCGGCCTTGGCATAGAGCTTTTTGAAGCGAGCGTCGCCGTCGATGACGCCGTACCCGAGGCCGGAGGTGTGCGTGAGCAAATCACGAATGGTGATCTCGCGCTTGGCGGGCTCGCCGGTCCAGGTGCCATCGGCCTCGTTGTAGGTCTTGAGCACCTGAGGCTTCTTGAACTCCGGGATCCAGTTCGACACCGGATCATCGAGCCGGAAGCGCCCTTCCTCCCAGAGCATCATCACCGCGGTCGAGGTGATGGCCTTGGTTTGCGATGCGATGCGGAAAATGTCGTCGCGCTTGAGCGCCCGGCCGGCCTCATTGTCGGCCATGCCGAAGGCCTTGTGATAGACCACCTTGCCATTACGGGCCACCAGCGCCACCGCGCCCGGAATACGCCCCTCGCGAATGGCCTGCTCGCAAACGGCATCGATGCGGGCCAACCGCTCAGGCGACACCCCCGCCTTCTGCGGAGCCACCTCCCGCAAGGCCGGTGACTGCCGCACCGAAACCGTCTGAGCCACCGCGGCCGGCCCGTACACCGCCACCGCCGACAAGGCCAAGCCCAAAACCACCGCACGGCCACCGGCGGAGAAAGAATCAAAAATCGAGATCGGTTTCATGACAGATTCAGGGGGAAGCAAGAACGCAGGATACATCGGTGACTGTCGGTTAGCTGGGAGAATCAGGAATGCCTAAAAGCTCCCCCAAACCCACACCCGAGTCACGCCCAACCGGAAGGCCGGACGCCCGAACGTCAGCTTGGGCACTTCCCACACCTCCTCCAAGGCTTGCTTCCCCTCCTTCGAGGACGTCCATCCCGGATTCCTACTTTTCAACCAATCGGCCCATCGTCACCGCCAACTCAGGGACCCATCGATCGTTACCAGACGTGCGGTTCGATCGACATCAACCGTTGGAGGGTCGACTCGGGTAACCCCCCGTACAAATCGACAAACAATTCTCGCAAACTCTCCGTCATGCTTTGAAAAGAACCTTTTCTCAACTCAATCTGTTCCCCTACCCACTCGCGCTCCATGGCGACCCAGACCGGATCCATCCTTGGGTCTTCGGAAAGGGATTTCTCCAACTCGATCTCCCGCTTGAGGATGTCTTCGACCACCTGCCGATGACCCCACAAGATTCGAGTCACGCCCATGGCGCCGGTATAAAGCTTGGAGGACTTACGAACCGCCTTTTCCTCGGTCAGAATAGAAAGGATTTGGGCGTATTCCGGGTGATGCTTGAGGTCTCGGTTGAACTGATAGCGGGACGCGATTTCCCATGCGTCAGACATCCAAAAACGATTGGTGCGATTCGAATTGCCATCGGTCGAAGAAGAGGTCACCGAATAACTCAACGATTCCAGATCGGCCTTCGACAACCGATCGATATCCTTCAGCAATTCCGGCCGCCTGCCAATCAACGCCGTCACCAAAATAAAGGAATCGCGCGTCTCTTCGGGAGTTCTTTCAAAAACATGACGCCGATCTAGGATCCAACACGTCGAAAACAGGCATGCCAACAAAATCAACAGCCAAGGTTTTGTCATCATGGGATTTTCTTCGTCGCCTCGCGTTGGCCGGATTGTCTGAGGTTCAACGGAGGTGAGGACGGTTGATTAGACGGGAGGATCAACGGCTTAGGAACCCCCCAGATGTGGACAGAATTCAGCCGTTGGAAAACAGCCTCCGGGAATGCTCCATACAAACGCTTCAAGCGATCCTGGCATCGCCTCTGATAATACTTTTGCTCCACACGCACCCGATCCTTTAAAACCGAGCTTGAGTTGTCCGTCGTTGCAAACAGGGCCTTCTTATGAGCCACGACCTGGTGGGTATTGAGCACTTTGAGCAGGCTTCGCCGGATCACCTCGCGAAATTCCACCCGGGCCACAAACACCTCATGAATCCCGCTGTACAGCAACCCCGAATCGCGCGCCGGCGGGAATTCTTCCAAGATCGCCTTGATTTCACCCAGCCCTTTTTCCTCAGCGACACGCGTCAAGAAATCCTGTTTTGCCATTTCTTCGTAATCCTGGGTTCCAAACCAACGTTCCGCCCCGGGAAGCTCCAACACTTGCACGGTCCGGCTCCCGGAGGGAAATTCGTAGACATTGGATACAATCCCTGACGGGTACTCATCCGACTCCAAAGACATCCTTGCCCACTTTCCATCCCCGCTGGAAAGCTTTCGACGGGTAACACCTTGAATTCCGTACACATGATTCGAGAGGAGAATCGCTGTGCCATGACCCGCAGCGAGTGGATACCCATACTTCGCAACCCCTCGCTCCTCGCGCCAAATCCAACCTACCATCCCCACAGAGACAAGAATCAAGAGCGCCCACGGAAGCGTCCATTTCTTTGCTTGCGGCTCTTTCATTTTCATAATCAATTTATCTTCCAGCCATAAAAAATTTGTATGTTTTAACTCAGAAGTCGGCGGAGGCCAAAACCTTGACGAGGGAATAAGTTTACTCACCCAAGATCCAAATCAACCACATTGATTAACACCTTTCGACAACCCCCTTTTTGTAAAACACACCTTGATCTCCCACTGCCATCACGCTTTGGAAAAGATCTTTTGGAAAATCCCCGTCCACTTCAGGGCTCAAGGCCAAAATACTTCTCGATACTCCACAGCCATTAGGCGTTGAAAAAGATCTTTTGGAAAATCCCCGTACAATTCTTTCAACCTGACCCAACATTCTTCTTTTATTCTATTTATCCTTTGCCAGCCGAGTAAGCTTTGTTCCTGGTACATTTCATTTTCCATTTTTATGAGCTCCTTTCTTTCCTCTAAATCGCTGACATCAACAATCCATGGGCTTTTCATCTTCTCTTCAAATTTAATCTCGTCACTTATTGAGGTTCCAGCATCGTTATGAATGGTCCAAAGAGTAAATGTTACAGCGTAGGCTCCTGTGAATAGTCGCGATGAATTCCGTGCCATTGGGTACTCGCTAAGAATGTTAATAATTTGACTTTTACCTGGATCGTTTTCGCAGTCCATCTGAAATCTAATTTTTGAGTAGAGCTCCCAGTCGTCAGTTCCCCAATGCCTGTTTTTACGCCTAGACGCAATTTCCACCCTAGTGCTATTGGTACCTGATTTAAATATATTGGTAACAAGCGTCACATTAGTCTCAAACCTGTCCTCCCAATATTTGTCCAATGAGTCCCGTGATGTGGGATCAAATCCAAGAGGTTTATGAGGTTCTGCACGGTTCTGTAGAGCGTCAAACCTTTTTGCATGCGTGATGTAACCGCTATCTCTTGAAACTTCAGACACCTGTTGATCGGACACAACCCTCCGTGGTTTTACAGAATAAAAAACCATAACAACTACCACAAGAAAAACTATAAAAGCAGAAATTTTTCTCATTTAAATAAGGTTTACAAGATCTTTTTCAAACAACACCAAATCGCTTAAAAGCTATTCAAGTCAACGGGATTCCCAAACACATGAATCGACATTAATCGATCAAAACATGTGTCTGGAAAACTTCCAAACAACTTCTCCAAACGCGTTTTCCCGTATTGATAGTAGACTGACTGCTCAAGGCGAGACTTATTGTATAAAGTATCCTCTTCAAAATCTTTGTCAGCCAATACTTGTGAATTATCAGCGCCGTGAGCCAATAACTTTTTCTCTAAAAAACGCCTCTTGAGCTGTCTGATTTGCGCTCTGATTGTATATATTTCCCAGATGCTACTATACAATTTTGATTCCGCATCATCAAGCCTGCACTCGGATATGATTTCACGGAATTCAAGGAGCGCAGGCTCAATAGCAACACGACTTTCAAAAGCATCTCGGGCTTTGGCTTCATATTCTTTTGTTCCCAGTAGGCCCGGGCTTAATGGCCAGACAATATATTGTGTAAGAATGATTCCGTCCGGAAGGATAAACACGTTACTCAATTGACCGTCGGCATACTCTGTGCAGTGGACCACCACTCCAGAAGCAGCGATATCCCCCATCGAGGCTCTCCATTGCCTGCGTCCATCATTTGTGGGACTATCCACCTTTTGAATCACCACCTTGCTCGACAATCCAGCTTCCACAGTACGTTTTTTAGAATAGTTTAGTAAACCTCGCACCGAGAAATACAGCACCAACCCTACAACCCCCATGATCACCAATAATCCAGATCTCAACTTTGACATAGTAGACTAAATAGTAAATTTCCTTTTCCAAATATATTCAATTATTACCATAAAATTGAAACGATAGAAATTTTCGGTGTCCAAACTGATCGCTTGTTGATTGGTTAAAAATTCATATCGGCTTTTACTGGATGGAACGCACTGATCCATTTACCTAAAACAGGACCAATGTGACCGACTACGCTGAGGTATAAAGGTGTTTAGATTTTCGAACGGACGGTTCGTCACGCAAAATGGATAGAATCCCAGCATATTCAGGCTGCCACTTGACTGAGTTTTTGAATTGATAGCGAGCAGCAAACTCCCAGCCATCCGTATTCCAAAAACGGTGTCCGGACGCATTAACTACTTTAGTCGTGATCTCGTTGGAAGTACCTCGGGAAAAATATGTCATCCTGACGAGCTTTTCGTCAGCAGGACTGAAAGACCGCAACTCCCGACTCAACCACTCAGGATCCTTACCCGTTGCATCCGCGATACACTTGATTCGTTCGGAGTGCACTTGAGCGAGATCCGCAGCAAAAACCAACGAATCCAGATGATTCCAAATCTGGTAATAATATTTCACCCGAAATTTTTCAATCAATATAACAGCTATCACAAAAAATGAAACCCACTTCGAGAGCCGTATATTTATATCTTAATTCAACATTCTAGAAGCTTTGGGTTCAGTGAATCGGACACCGACAAATCAATTGTCAGATAGCGAACTCAAGCAACTAAGCGTTGTCCGGTCTCCAGGGGTGCCAATAGACCGTCTCGGTTTCGAATATTGTTTGCAAACTGGATCCTGACTGTTTCCCATGAGATTTAGAACAAGGGATACTATCAGGCCTCTAAAGCTTGTAAGTCAAACCGGATTCGATCGCCATGATGCGCTGAAAAATAGGCAATGGCATCTCACCATAAAGACCAATCAAAACTTGCCTTTGAATTTCTAGCATCTCATGAATTTCCTTTTGCATATCAATGCGTTGGCTTTGAAGCCAGTCTCTGTGTGATTCAGCCACTTGCGGGGACATCACCATACCTTGTGACTCAAAACTGCGTTCTACATCACTCTCATTTTCCTCCATATCAAGATACCTTTCAATGCATCTTCGAATGTTGTCCATAGTGAACGTGATGGAATAGACACCAGAGTAGAGTCGGTTGGATCGCTGAACAGCCGGCAACTCCTGCAAAATCTCGATAACTTTGGCGAGCTCTGGATACAAATAATTGATCTGCTGATCAACCTTGAATCGCGAAAACTCTTCCCACTTCTGCGTGTTCCAATATTTATTCGTTCGATATTCAACCACATTGGTGACTATGAGATTATCACCAATTGAATAGACGTTTGTACCCTTGAAAACGTTAGTATCCAAGCGATCACTGTAAAAGAAATCCATTGAATCCCATTTTTCTGGAAAACCGCGGCCGGTCTCTGGTGGTTTTGAACCTTTACTACTCTTCAGCTTTATCTTGGATTGCTCGGTCGCAGCAATGATATTTACTGAGTTGTTGTGGACAATTTTCCTCGTGGATTGGGAGAACAAATAGATAGCCAACAAGGCAAGAAAGGCTCCGACCAAAATTTTGGATTTCATAGCAACACGGGGTTATATACTATGTTCTTATTTTGAGTTTATTGAGGATAACCCATATCCGTGGGTTTTAGACCGGTAAAATCTGGCAGTGGATCGGGCACCATCAACACCTTCACTGACATAAGTCGCTGAAATATTTCTTCTGGCATTTGTCCGTAAATTTTCGTCAAACGCTCTCTGCACCGTATTTGCAAACTTTGCTGCTCCAACCGATCTCTAAAATAGGCTCTGGACCAATCTTCGTCAGTGAGGTAGCGATGCTGAGGAATAAAAGTAAGCCCATCACCACCGTTGGCTTCAAATGCCCTTCGTCTTCTCCGGACCCCGAGAGTCTCAGAACTCAAGACAACCAATTGGCGAAGGCCACTATAAAAATACGGACTGTCTTTTGCTCCAGGAAACTCTTCAAAGATCGCTTTCAGTTCCGCCAATGCCGGGTCTTTCGGCAGACTTCGCTGAAAATCTTGGTCAGCGATCTCTTCATATTCTTTCGTACCAATCCAGCGATCGCTCGTCGGAAGCGTGATGACTTGTGTGATGGAGTTTCCCGGGCTAAAAACAAAAACATTTGAAATCACTCCGGATGGATACTCATAAGAGTTCAGAATGACACCGTCCCGACCAATGTCGCCCATCGATTGAATGCGTTGGCGAACTATTCCATTGGTCGTTGCTGTCGACACCATCGCCCGCAGAGCGATGGTGTCATGCGTGGGTACATAGCTTACACGGGATGGCCAGAGCTTTGATGAAACCACCGCAAGACTCAGACCCATCGCCACAATCCCGGCGACCCAAGCGAGTCGAGTGACGACAAGATTTTGTTCTTTTTTTATACTCATGGCCACACATGTTCCTTGAACAGGATTTGACTCGATGAATTGGGCGAGAGATTGATGACCCCGCTTAGGTTCTTGTCTGGCGAGCAAATAATTTCTCCATTCCCCGAATTACGATCGATGGGTGGCGATAGGTACCACGCTCCTGTCCCGTTGTATTGTTCTCCGCAGTTTTTACCAGGCATCGATGTCCAATTTTCTAAAATCACCTTGAATCGCCTTTTGTCCTTCCAATAGAATTTGACCGGTGCTTCATTGCGATATTTCCATTGCACCCGATAGCCAAACTTTGTTTTCAACTCGTCGTAGTCATTTTCAGATAGTAAACAAAAGTGATCTCTCACCTCGACAGGAGCTTCTTTTAAAATACCAAGCGCCAATTCCTCTGAACTCGATACAAGAAATACAGGTTCGATCGGTTTCGATGAGTTACTCTTTATTATTTTGAATCCCGCGTTTTGATAATAGGTCGAAGAATAACTAATCTTGTATGTCTTGATGTCCGCCTGAGCTGTTGGCATGTCCCACATTGTTCGTTTTATTGTTGTCACGAACCCTTTCCTCATCTTGCGATCTAATTGACTATATCCATTTAATATTCTTTCCGTGCTGACATCATCTGTGAGGAGCTCAGAAATCACAGCCTCACCAGCACCCACCACCGCGCCACCGACTGCGCCCGCTAACCAATGGCTACCCAAGCTTAATGACTGGAATAGAAAAAAACCGCCAATTATCATTAAGCAACACCGTTTGCCTTGGAACATTTTTTGAGCTCGCTGTTGTTGATTGATGTCTATCATATTGATTTTATTTAGTTGGTAGTTTTTGAGCTTCACAATGTTGTAATTTTATAAGTCGGCATCTGATATTTTACTATTGAATAGACAACTTGAGCCATTCGTTGAAATTTTTTGAATGACCGAAGGATTTCGGATAGCGGACTGAATTGGGTGAATCGTGGAGTCCTCGGGTTGGGTTTTGGCGAAACGACCCAGCGCATCGCTGCATGCCGCAAGGCGGGAGCGGGTGGGTGCATTCTTGGCAACCGTTCCCGTTTGAAATTCCCGTTGTTGGCAACGTTGAGCATGGCGATGGTTCCTTGGAGGCCTTGAGAGCTGGGGAAGTCGTTGAATGCTTGGGTGTCTGGTAATTGGGCTACCCAAAATGGCAAAACACGTCAACCGATTTTTGATATTATTCGATTTTTTGACCATGGTTTGTATCAGGTCGGGGCTAAACGCACTCGGATCTATGAACGAGTCTTCGCTCGGTGAGGGTGGGTTCTTTCGGGAATTTTGCGGATTTTTGCCGTCCTTGGGGTGAGGTAACTCCTTTGGTCCGGGCCCAATTCTCCGACCGGCGGCTGCCGCCTGAGCCTTTCCCACCAGCGCCGACCCATCACACCACCCGACGGCGACCATCGGGTGGTGGCACCCAGAATTTGTCGCACGAGCACCGACACCCGGCGCTGGCCCGGGGACGATCGGCCCCCGGTTCCGCCATTGGCTCCGACACCGGTTCATCGCTCCGAGACCGGTCGGGATTTCGGCGACACATACTGCGCCACAGAACTCTCCGAGTGCATCGGGCGTGGGTGGGGATTAGTGTCTGGGGCAGATGATGAACACGAACCCTGTCTCCCGTCGGGCGGCCGTGAAAGCAATGGCCGGAGCGGCCGGTGCGTTGGCCTTGGGTGGCTCTGCGGCACCACTTGCCCATGACAGCGGGCTGAACAAAATCCGGCTCGAGAACCTAAACCCGGGCACCCGCGATTGGATGCTCACCAAGACCCGGATCGATCCAACGACCCGGTACCGGTGCCCGTGGATCGAGGGCTATGCCTCTCGGACGAGTGTCAGCGCGGGCCAATACCTGACCTTCCACGTTAGCACCAACCCAGCGTCGGACTTCACCATCGACATCTACCGCATGGGTTTCTACGGCGGGAAGGCCGGTCGATTCATGCGTCACATGGGCCCGTTCAAAGGTCGCGTCCAGCCCGATCCCGAGGTCGGTCCGAAGCGGGATCGCCTCTGCCAGTGGGAGCCCTGTGCCCAATTGCTAATCCCTGAGGATTGGGTCAGCGGCGTCTACATGGCCAAGCTCACCGAGCTCAAGGAAGGCATCCAAAGCTACATTATCTTCATCGTCCGCGATCAGCGCGAGGCGAGCTACCTGTTCCAGTGCTCCGACAACACCTGGCAGGCCTACAACCGCTGGCCCTCCCAGTTCTCGCTCTACGACGACGGCAAGAACGAGTGGTACTGGGGCGGCGGCGTGCGCGTGGGCTTCAACCGGCCTTATGGCAAGTACTGCCAGATCGTCGACCAACCGCTTTCCATCGGTTCCGGGGAGTTCTTCCTGTGGGAGTACCCCTTCGTGTACTGGCTCGAAGCCCACGGCTACGACGTGAGCTACATCTCCAACGCCGACACGCATTTCGACCGCGCCGGTCTGTTGCGCGCCGATGGCTTCCTGAGCGTTGGGCACGACGAATATTGGACGATCCAAATGTACCGCAACGTCGAGGCGGCGATCTTGGCTGGTGTGAGCGTGGGCTTCTTCTCGGGCAATGCCGTCTGCGGACGTATTTTGGAGGGCGACCCCAAGCTGCGGTCTTTCGAACGGGTCGGTGTGTACGGACCGCCGGGAGGTACGCGGGAATTCGTGTCCATGAGTTCGCTCCAGCACGAGCGACCCTACGCGAACGAACTGGTTGGTGCCCACAGCACGGGACCGGTCACCGGCGGTGCCGACTGGATTTGCACGCGGCCTGACCATTGGATCTACCGGGACACCCGCATGAAGGAGGGCGATCGCATCCCCGGACTCATCGGCTGGGAATGGCACGGCGATCCCGCGCCGATCAAGGGCCTCGAAGTCGTGGCCACCGGCCCCACGCAAGACGCCCCGGGAAAACCCAACGGCGGCATTTACACCGCGACGACGTATCCAGGCCCGAAGACGAACATCGTCTTCAACGCCGCTACCTGCTGGTGGGCCGACGGTCTGGCCGAGCCGCCCGGCTACTTGCACCCCAAGGTGTACACTGAGCCCAAGGGCCCCGACCCGCGGGTGCAGCAAATCACTCACAACGTGCTGCGCCGCATGCTCGGTCGATGAGCCCCGGGGCCACGCCCAAGGCCGGGCTCAAAGCCGCCCTCGTACAGAAGGCCATTGAGCTGGGCTTCGACGCCTGCCGAGTGACAACGGCCGAGCCGCCAACCTCTGCGCCAGACTTCGAGCGGGCGTTGGCCGAAGGGCGTCATGCCGAAATGGCTTGGCTGGCTAAAGCACCTGAAAAACGGGCGGATTTGGCCCGGGTCCTGCCCGGGATCCGGAGCGTGGTCACTCTCGCGTTAAGTTATCACTGCGACCCGCATCGCGATACATCGGCCACGAGCGCTGAACTGAGTTCAGCCCCGCGAGGCATCGTGGCCCGCTACGCACAGCATCCCGACTACCACGACCTGCTAAAGCCACCCCTGCAGGCTCTCACCGAATTCCTGGATGCCGCGGCCAGCGTGTCGCATCGATCACTCTGGTATGTCGACACGGGGCCCATCCTGGAACGCGATCTCGCCCAGCGCGCGGGCATCGGATTCGTGGGCAAGCACACCAACCTGATTTCGCGGAGTCTTGGCAATTGGTTCCTCTTGGCGGAGATCCTGACCACGGCCGAACTGGAACCCGATGCGCCCGAGCACAACCGTTGCGGGTCCTGCACTCGCTGCCTGAGCGCTTGCCCCACCGGTGCACTGCCTGCGCCCTTCACGCTGGATGCCCGTCGGTGCATCTCGTACCTCACCATCGAACACCGCGGTTCCATCCCGGAAGACCTGCGTCCGGCCATCGGTGACCGCATCTTCGGGTGCGACGATTGCCTGGCCGCCTGCCCCTGGAACCGCTTCGCCCGAGAGGGATCCATCCTGCGAGCACACCATCGCGCCGACCTCGCCCGGCCTGACCTCGTCGAATGGCTCGAGCTCGACGACGCGGCCTTCAAGTCGCGATTCGCGGGCACGCCCCTGCTGCGCACCAAACGCCGCGGGCTGCTGCGCAATGTGTGCGTGGCCCTGGGCAATGTCGGTGATGCCCGGGCGTTGCCGGCCCTGCGCCTGGCGTCGCTGGATCCCGAGCCGCTCATCGCCGAACACGCCGCCTGGGCCATCGGGCGGATAGAATCGCGCAGCCGATCCGCATCCACCGCCATGCCTGCGTAAAGCGACTGACGCAAGGAGATCGGATCGCTCCAAACGAAAGCGTTTCGAACATGATACCCCGCCCGGCCCCGGCTTCCCTTTTGCACGCGGATTCCCGAGTGTCTCTGGCTTCATGAGTTCGGCACCGGTCCTCGACATCACCAAGCTAACCATCCTCCGCGATCGCGTCCCGATCCTGACCGACTTGTCGTGGCGGGTGATGCCCGGCGAGCACTGGGCGCTCCTCGGCGGGAATGGCTCGGGGAAGACGAGTCTGTTGTCGGCGCTGGCGGGTTACCTCATGCCCACCACCGGCGACATCGCCCTCCTCGGCGAACAGTACGGCCAGGCCGACTGGCGGGAGCTCCGGATGAAGCTGGGCATCGTCAGCTCATCGGTGCGACAAATGATGAACGACACCGAGCCGGCCCTCGACACGGTGGTCAGCGGCCGGTACGCGATCATCGACTACTGGGGAACACCCAAGCGGTCTGACGCCGCGAAGGCGCGCGAACTAATGGAGTCGGTGGAGATTGGCCATCTGGCTCGCCGCCCTTGGGCCGTGCTGTCCCAGGGCGAGCGCCAGCGCGTGCTCATCGCGCGGGCCATGATGTCCGATGCCCGATTGCTCATCCTTGACGAGCCGTGCACCGGGCTGGATCCCGTGGCGCGCGAGCTGTTCCTGGAATTCCTGAACCGGCTTTCACGCCGACCCAATGCTCCGACGCTGGTTTTGGTGACCCACCACGTGGAGGAAATCACCCCGATCTTCAGCCATGCCCTACTGCTTCGGGGCGGCACCGTGCTGGCCTCCGGACCCATGGCTCGGTCGCTGACCAGCCGGTCGCTGAGCCAACTCTTTGACCACCCGGTTCGGCTGACCCGGAGCGGGGGTCGGCTTTCCTTGCGGGTGGACCTTGCCTTGAACCAAGCCTCCTGACTTCGAGGCCGCCGGGGCAGACGCTCCGTCTTTGCCATCTTTGCCCCCTTTGCCTTCTTTGCTCACGGGACTCAAGGGACGCCGAGGGCGGGTTCGCAAGTCTTCAGGGACGAGCAGCGGATCGTAGCCATAGCGGCGGCAGAACGCTTCCGTCGGCGCGATGATAAGCGTCGATCGGTGCAGGAAGGGGTCGGGGTATTCCAAACGGAAGGCCCGCAGCGCCAATCCATGGAAGTCGCGGCGGCCGTACAAAATATCCCCAGCGACCGGGCACCCGGCGTGGGCCAAGTGCAGGCGGATCTGGTGGGTCCGTCCTGTGACCGGCAACGCCAATACCAGCGCCCTGCCCTCGCGGGCACCCAGCACACGGAAAGCCGTCTCTGCGGGCTTGCTCTCTGGACCGTAATCCACCCGATGCTTGCCGTGCTCGGCCGGATCGGGCCCGAGCGGTTCACGGCAAACCCATTCACCCTGCCGGGGCACGCCATCGGTCACCGCGAGGTAGGCTTTCTTGACCGTCCGCTCGGCGAACACGCGCGACAACGCCGGCATGGCTCCTTGGCTCTTGGAGAACAGCAGCACCCCGGTAGTCGGCGCATCCAGGCGGTGCACGAAGCGCAGAAACTTGAGGTTCCGCGACCGGGCCCACCACTCCCCAGTTTCAATGGCATCAACCAAGGCTCGATGGAGCCCGCGGTCGGCATGCTCACCGTCATCCGGGCCCAGCATCCAGCCCGCCGGCTTGTCGATGGCCAGCACCCCGCGGTCCTCGTAGAGGATGTTCACGATCGTTCCGTCAGGCAGTTCAAAGAAGTCCGGCTTGGCCACCTCCCGATTGAACCACACCCCGCCTCCGATCTCACGCCATTCTTGATCCGTTGTGTCGAGGCCAAATGCTTTTGTGCAGGAACGGGGCTTCAATAAATGAAGGAATGACCCCTTTTGTGTAAATGTGTGGGACCGACCCCTATTGTGGTAAAAATCCTGATGGCAGATGGCCAGTTCAGGGTATTGTTAAGCCGTGCAAATCGAGTCCTTCAAAGTTTTCTGCGACCTCGCCGAGACGGAATCGTTCACCAAGGCGGCCCTGATCAACAACATCACCCAGAGTGCGGTCAGCCAGCAGATCACCTCTTTGGAACGCCAGCTGAAGACCCTTCTCATCGAACGCAGCAAGAAGAAGTTCCGGCTCACCCGCGAAGGCGAACTGCTCTACGAACACGGTAAACAAATCATCCTCACCTACGAGGGATTGGTTCACCGCCTTCAGGAACTGCGGGACGTCATCTCGGGCACCATCCGCATCGCCGCCATCTACAGCATCGGCCTGCACGATCTCCAACCCTACGTGAAGCGCTTCCTCAAGGCGCACCCGTCGGTGAAGGTCCACGTCGAATACCAACGCGCCAACCAGGTGTATGACGATGTCCTCGGTAATGTGGTGGACATCGGCCTGGTCGCCTATCCGCTGAAGGAATCCAAGCTCGAGACCATTGCTCTAAAGCCGGAAAAACTGGTGCTCATCTGCGCTCCGGGACATGCCTTCACCAAGTCCAAGGGTCTCAAGGTCTCCCAGCTGGAAGGCCAGAAATTCATCGGTTTTGAACCCGACATCCCAACTCGGAAAGCCATCGACCGAGAGCTCAAGGAACACGGAGTCGCCGTGAAGCACGTCATGGAGTTCGACAACATCGAAACCGTGAAGCGGGCCGTGGAAATCGGGGCCGGCGTGAGCATTGTTCCGGCGGGCACCGTCGCTCAGGAAGTTTCGAAGAACACCCTCGTCGCCATGCCCTTCGCGGACATCGAACTCAACCGTCCCATCGGACTCATCCACAAGAAGTCGAAGGTGCTGTCGCCGGCCATGAAGCAATTCATCGCCGCCCTGCAAGTCAGCCAACCTATCGGTTGACGGTGCGATCGGCCCCATCGGTTTACCCCATTGAGTGGCCGTTTATTGCCCCGGTCAGGCGACCGGGGCGGATTCAGGGATGTGCGTGGCGATCAACGTGGACCGGTGCACCCAGTGTTCGACACGGAACTCCGAGGTGCGAAGGACTTCAGCCATCCAGACGAAATCGCCCTCAAACGGTGGGAACACCGCATCGCCTGGCACGGTGATGGGCACCCGGGTCAGGAACAAATCGCTGCATCGGGGCAGCAGCAATCGGTAGATTTCCGAGCCACCGCAAACCCAGACCGGGCGGGGATCATTCTGAAGCTCTTCCAACAACGGTTCTAATTCGGCGACCGTGCGTACTCCTGGGACGGGTGCGCCACTGCGGGAAAGCACGATGGTCTGCCTCCCGGGCAAGGGTCTACCGATGGAGTCAAAGGTCTTACGCCCCATGACCAAAACCCCGCCGAGCGTCACCTGACGAAACCAACGAAAATCGGCCGGAAGGTGCCAAGGAATCTTGCCAGAGTCGCCGATGACCCGGTTCTCCGACATGGCAGCGATGGCTCGCAAACGGCCCATGGTGATCAACCTCTGAATTCTGCCAACCGGTGACAGGACGACGCTGAAGCCGCCCTGCCCCGGAAAAACTCAACCCTCCGTAGGCACCGACAACCCGGAGAACGGGTTCTGTCCGAAGGATGCCGACTGCGAGGCCGCATCGGTCGCCACGCGAACCGGTTCCGGCTTGCCGTTGGATTCTGCCTTGGATGAAGCCTTGGGAGGGGCCTTCGGCGTTGCAGGAGCCTCTTCTTCCTTGGCTTCCTTCGGGTTCTTGGCGCGCTTGTTCTTCGGCAGGGGGCTGATCATCACATTGATCGCCTTGCCCACCAGCTTGGGCGGAAAATCCGGATGTCCCCACGGAGCCAACTGCTCCAGGAACTTGTTCATGACTTCCTTGCCGACTTCCGTATGGGCCATTTCGCGCCCACGGAAACGCAAGGTTGCCTTCACCTTCATGTCCTCACACAAGAAGCCAATGGTATGCTCCTTCTTGATGCCCAAATCATGCGGATCGATACGGGGAGAGAGCTGAACCTCCTTCACCAGATTCACCGCCTGGTGCTTCTTGCTGTCGCGCTCCTTCTTGGAGAGTTCGTATTTGAACTTGCCGTAGTCGACGATGCGGCAAACCGGCGGAACCGCCGTCGCGGCAATTTCCACCAAGTCGACGGCGCTTTGTCGGGCCAGGTTGATGGCAGCTGCCAGATCCATGATCCCCACCTGCTGCCCATCGATGCCGATGACGCGAACCTCGCGTGCTCGGATCTTTCCGTTGATCCGGTGCTGCGGCTGACCCGGTTGAGGGCGTGAAAACGGGCGGCTCAAAGTGCCGCCTCCGGTTGAAAATGCATCATGCGTACGATCAAACCAACTCGCTGCTTCAGGAGACTTAGGTCGCTATAGGAAGCTCTAGCCATCCGGGCAAGCCGAAAGTCCAGAATTCCGCAATAAATCGACGAAAACCTGAAATCAGACCCTCTCATCGCTGCACACCTTGCGGTTGGAGGACTTCCCGGATGTTGACGCCACGGAAGTCAAACAGACGCTTGATGGTGTCCTCGATCAGGTTGTTCGGGCAACTCGCACCGGCGGTGATTCCGACCGTTAGAGTCCCTTCAGACCGGTACCAATCGGCGGTGGTGACCTCAGCGGTGATGTGCTGATTCCAATGCCGGATGAGGGCCGGCGACTGCATCATGGCCGCGTTCTTGATGAAGTAGGTCGGCAGCACCTTCTCGCCCATCTCTGCCAAATGGGAGGTGTTCGAGGAATTGTAGCCCCCGACGACGATCAGAAGATCGATGGGCTCGCGGAGCATTTTCTCCAGAGCATCCTGACGGTCTTGAGTGGCACCGCAAATGGTGTCGAAGAAGCGGAAATGCTCAGCCACCTTCTCAGACCCGTGCTTCTGTTGCATGGCCCGCTGGAAGCGCTTCTGAACTTCCTCAGTCTCACCGCGCAACATGGTCGTCTGATTGGCCACGCCCACGGCCACCAAATGCAAGTCCGGGTCGAATCCGGGAGAGTGAGCCCCTTTGAAGCGTTCGAGAAACTCATTCCGGTCACCCCCTTTGAGGATGTAGTCGCAGACGTAATCGGTCTCGGCCAGGTCGAAGACCACTAGATAATGCCCCGTCCCGTAGGCGGTGGCCTGCGAGGTGGTCGCCTTGGTTTCCTCGTGCTTGGCCTTGCCATGAATGATACTGGTCACCGACTCCTTGCTGTACTGGCGCACCCGCTTCCAGACCGACATCACGTCGCCGCAAGTTGTGTCCACCGTCTGGCAACCGAAACTCTCGATGCGCTGGCGGGTGGAGACCTCGGTACCGAAAGCCGGGATGATGACCACGTCTTCGGCATTGAGCTTGAGGCCGGCCAGTTCCAGATCACTGGGCTTGGGCGAGATACTCACAATGCCCATGCCCCGGATCTGATCATTCACCTCGGGGTTGTGGATGATTTCACCCAGCAGGAAAATGCGGGTCGGTTCGGGGAAAACCTTTCGCGCTGCGTAAGCCAAATCAATGGCCCGTTCAACGCCGTAGCAAAAGCCGAATTCCTTGGCCAAACGAATGGTGAGTCCGCCGTAGGAAAACGTACCACCATTGGCACGGAGGCGTTCCACCAACTCGCTGCGGTAGTGCGTCACCACCTGCGCCGAGACTGCCTGCATGACGTCCGGCCTGCGGAGGTTCACTTTCTTGGATGCGGCGGGGGCGGCAGGCCCCGACGGGGCGTCGTTGAACATGACGGGCTAACCGTACCCGCACACCGCCGAACGTCGAGAGTGGAGTGGTGGGTAAAAGGTTTAGAGTCGGCAATCGCATTTCAGGAATCCGCCAATCTCCAAAGCTTCCAGACTGGTCACCGGATCACCAACCCGTAACCTCCGAGCCGTGTCCGCCGACTTCGACCTCGCCATCGTCGGTTCCGGATTTGCCGGAACGTTGCTGGCCATGATCGCCCGACGCCTCGGTCGCTCGGTGCTGATGATTGAACGCGGACGCCACCCGCGCTTCGCCATCGGCGAATCGTCCACACCCTTGGCCAACCTTTGGCTGGAGATCCTGGCCGACCGCTATGACCTGCCCCGCCTGCGCCCTCTCTCCCAGTGGGGCATCTGGCAGGCCTCACACCCGCACATTGGCTGCGGTCTCAAGCGGGGGTTCAGCTACTTCCATCACTCACCGGGGAAAACCTGGGAAGCCCGCAACGACCGTTCCGATCAACTCCTGGTGGCGGCCAGCCCCAACGACTTCGTGGCCGACACCCACTGGTATCGCCCCGATTTCGATGCCTTTCTGGTCGAGGAAGCCATTCGGCTCGGCGTGGAATACCAAGACGAAACCACACTCACTGCCTGCGATATCGAAGCCGATGGCATTCAAATGGCGGGGACACGTCACGGAACCCCTTTCCGGGCGCGCGCCCGTTTCTTGGTCGATGCCAGCGGCCCTCGTGGCTACCTGCATCAAGCGCTCGGTCTGCCCGAGGCCCAGTTCGAAGACTTCCCCCGGACCCGGGCTTTGTTTTCCCATTTCACTGGGGTGGCTTCCTGGGCCCAAGACAACCCGGTCTTCGGTGATGCTCCCTTTCCTCCCGATGACGCCGCCCTACACCACACTTTCGATGGCGGCTGGATGTGGGTACTGCGTTTCAACAACGGCGTCACCAGCGCGGGTTTTGCGGAAGTGTCTATCCCGTCCGCGGCCTCCGTCTCCGATCCGGCTCGAACTTGGAGCCGTTTCCTGAATCGCTTTCCTTCCATCGGACAACAGTTCGCGTCCGCCCAACCCATCCGTCCCTGGGTACGCGCCGAACCTCTGGCGTTTCGAACCTCCCGCTGCGTCGGACCTCGATGGGCACAATTACCCATGGCAGCTGGGTTCGTGGATCCACTCTTTTCCACCGGCTTTGTGCTTTCGCTCCTGGGGATTGATCGACTGGCTCGGGCTTTGGAAAACGGCTGCTCAGAAACCGCCCTGGCCGCTTATGAAACCGAGACACTGGCTGACCTCGACGCCACCGCTCGGCTCATCAGCGGCGCCTATCGAGTGCTCGGCAAGCCCGATGCATTCGAAGCCCTGACCATGCTCTATTTCGCGAGCGCCAGCTTTTCCGAAACGGCGCTGCGATTGGGTCGACCCGAACTGGCCCCCGGTTTCCTCCTGCGGGCCCACCCCCGCATCGCCCCTGCCCTGCGCGCGCTCCTGGCCGACGCCGGCCGAGCACCCGACGACGCTTGGATCGCCCGGGTGGCAGCAACCATAGAACCCATCAACGTGGCCGGCCTGTGCGATCCGGAAAAACGCCACTGGTACGGGGTGGACACGGCAGACCTGCTCCAAGGTGCCTCAAAGTTGGAATCCAGCCCGGAAGCGATTCAAGACATGCTCCGGGACTGCGGCCTGTAGCAGAGGTGTGGGCCCGCCACTCACTGGGCCGGAGAACTCCGCGTCGAGGGGGCTTCCGAGCCTGTCCCCAAACGTCATCAGATTTCCGTCGCCCGCCGGGCAAGGACCGTGTTTCATCCGCCAGCTTTTCTGACCATGCCGAAGCGCACCGACATCCACTCTGTCCTCATCATTGGCGCGGGTCCGATCATCATCGGACAGGCCTGTGAATTCGATTATTCCGGAACCCAGGCCTGCAAAGCCCTACGGGAAGAGGGTTACCGTGTGATCCTGGTGAACTCCAACCCGGCCACCATCATGACCGATCCGGAGTTCGCGGATCGGACCTACATCGAGCCGGTCACCCCGGAGGCGGTGGAGAAGATCATCGTTCGCGAGCAGGCCGAAATGAAGCGCTTGGGGGCCACCGGCAAGCTGGTCCTGTTGCCGACACTCGGCGGCCAAACGGCCCTGAATACGGCCATGAAGCTCCACCGCTCCGGTACGCTCGAGCGACTGGGCGTGGAGATGATCGGCGCCAAGGCCGATGCCATCGAGAAGGGCGAAGACCGGCAGATTTTCAAAGACCTGATGCTCTCCATCGGTCTGGATGTGCCCATCAGCGGCACGGCCCACACGCTGGACGAGGCCCGCGCCATCGCCGCCAGAATCGGCCGATACCCGCTGATCATCCGGCCGGCTTATACCCTCGGCGGCACCGGCGGCGGCATTGGCTACAACCGCGAGGAATTTGAAGAAATCGCCAAGCGCGGACTCGACCTGTCCCCGGTGAGCGAAATCCTCGTGGAAGAATCGCTCCTCGGCTGGAAGGAGTACGAGATGGAGGTCATGCGCGATCGCGCCGACAACTGCGTCATCATCTGCTCCATCGAGAACTTCGACCCGATGGGTGTGCACACCGGTGACTCCATCACGGTGGCCCCGATCCAGACGCTCACCGACAAGGAGTACCAAATGCTCCGCGACCAGAGCTTCGCGGTGATCCGCGCCGTGGGTGTCGAGACGGGCGGCTCGAACATCCAGTTTGGCGTGCATCCCGACACCGGGCGCATCGTCATCATCGAGATGAACCCCCGGGTCAGCCGCAGCTCGGCCCTGGCGTCCAAGGCCACCGGGTTCCCCATCGCGAAGATCGCCGCCAAACTGGCGGTGGGCTACTTGCTCGACGAGATCCGCAACGACATCACCCGCGAGACCCCGGCCAGCTTCGAGCCGACCATCGACTACGTGGTGACCAAGATCCCACGCTTCGCCTTCGAGAAGTTCCCGCAGGCCGATCCGACGCTGACCACGCAAATGAAGAGCGTCGGCGAGGCCATGGCCATCGGACGCACCTTCAAGGAATCCCTCCAGAAGTGCCTGCGTTCGCTGGAAATCGGTCGCAGCGGTATCGGCGGCGACGGCAAGCCTTGGCGTGTGGGCACCCACAGCTATGGCGATCGCGAAATACTGCCCAAGGACCTGATCTCCCGGAAGCTCAGCGCCCCAAATGCCGAGCGCATTTTCTTCATCCGCCACGCGTTCCGCGCCGGATTCAGCATCGAAGAGGTGTTTCACCTCACCAAGATCGACCGCTGGTTCCTCATCCAAATCCAGGAGTTGGTGGATTTCGAGGAGACGCTGGCGAAGTCGGTCAACTGAGCCCACCCGCTCGGCGGTCGGTTCACGGCTCCGAGTTGCGAGGGCCTGCCGCCGGGATTCCGAGTGCTGAGAGCAATTCCGCGGGCAGCCGACGTGGTTTGTCCTCGAGATTGGTGCACACATGATGGGTGTACCCCTCGACCCGTACCTGCCCCTCCGAACCCACGACTCGGTAGCCCACGTTCAACCGCACGCCCCGCGCCTCGAGCACCCACACTTCGATTGTCAGCAGCTCGTCATACCGGGCAGGGCTCCGGTATTTCAGCTGAACTTCGAGGACAGGGAAGATCAACCCCTGGCCGTGGTGCCACTCATCGAAGCATTTGCCCATCGAGCGAAACCACTCGCCACGGGCCGCTTCGAGGAGGTCGAGGTAGCGGCTGTAGTAGATGTGGTTCCCGACGGTGCAGTCGGCATAGGTGACCCGGTGGCGATATCGGAAAGGCTCCATCGACCTCCAGCCTGTCGCAGAATTTCCGCCGACTCAAACCGACAAGCCTGTCCCCTATAGGATCGTGCCCACTAAAGCCCCCAAAAAGGTCACAAAAGAGCCTGTCCCTAAGGGTCACCTCAACGATTCAAACCGACGAGCCTGCCCCTAACAGAGCCTGTCCCCAATGTGTCGCTTGTCCCAATGTGTCGGTAACGATCCCCATAAGGCTCACCGCCCCCGAGTGCGAACATGCAACCCTTTGACAGCCGGCGAGTTCGAGGCAGGATGTCGGTTCATGGTGCCAGTTCAGACGATCGCGACAGTTCCTTGTGAACTGTGTGAAAACCAAAACGTGGAAATCGTAGCGACCCAAGACCGGGACGCCTCCCCCCTTCAGGTGGTCCTGTGTCCGCAGTGCGGACTGGTCTGGAATGACCCAAGACCCAGTGCGGAAGCCCTGGCGGCCTACTACCGAGAAGAGTACCGCCAAGACTACAAAGGAACCCTGGAACCCAAGCCCCGGCACACTTTGCGAGCAGCGCGCGTCGCCGTGGAGCGATGCCGGCAGCTTCGGGACAATTTGCCTCGTGGAGAAGCGGTTCTCGACCTGGGGGCCGGCGGCGGAGAGGTCGTGTATGTGCTTCGTCAATTGGGATTCCCGGCGAGCGGTATCGAGCCCAATGCTGGCTATGCACGGTTCGCCCGGGAGCGCCTGCAAGTGCCGGTGACCTCGGGCAGTTGGCAGGAGGCCTCCATCGAACCAGATTCCCTCTCGGCCGTGACGCTCTTCCACGTGATGGAACATTTGGACAGTCCTCTGCAAGCGATGCACCTGATCCGGGGATGGCTACGCACCGGCGGGTTGCTGTGGATTGAAGTCCCCAACGTGGAGGCGGTGTGTCAGGCCCCGTCCCATCGATTCCATCGGGCTCACCTCTACAACTTCAATGACGCCACCTTGGGCGCACTCGGACGCCAAGCGGGTTTCGAAGTCGTCCGCACGTTCACCTCAGCTGATGGCGGCAATGTCACGGCGGTGCTCCGGAAAACCGATGCCCCGCCCACAACCGCGCCGTCGTTGCCGGGGAATGCCAACCACATCCGAGGAATCATCCAAGCCCATACCCAACTCCGCCATTGCCTTTCCGTGGCCCCGTTCATCCGACCGCTGCGGAAACTGCACCAACGAGTGTCCGAGACAATCGGGCTACTGGGCCAAAAGACGCCCAAGGAGATCATGGATCGGGCCATCCAAGAGGCCTTCCGCTCCGGAGTACTCTCGGTCGCCCTCGATCTCAGTGAACTGGCGGCCGCCGCGATCTGACTTTTGACGCCAGGCGATCGGATCAAGGCGCAGCCACAGGCCGCGGGCGCTGATCTTGGGGTCGCGGACCCACTGTGCTGACATCAATGGGCCGGAACCCCACCGCGTAAGCCGGTGAGTTTTTTCGGAGTCCCATCTCGGGATGCTCCTCATCGACGAGCAACGGATCCG
>CAMATE010000014.1 GCA_945861075.1 Akkermansia muciniphila | reverse complement strand
AACCGCTGGAGGCATCCGGATGGGCCTTGAGGCGTCGAGTTCTCATGAAGAGTCTGCCTCATGATTCGATGCTTACGGGCCGGTTCTTTCAAAAAAAGAGCCTGTCCCTATGAGGTTTTTGTTTTGACGGGAGGGACAGGCTGTTTGTCCATGGTCCTACCGATGAAAATAACGCGCCGATCCGCAATGACCACCGCCGCATCGTTGGCAACCGCTTCTCTTTCTCTCCGTCTTGGCGCCGCTGATACGGCCAGCGGATTGCGGGGGCGGGTCAATCACTCCGTGTGCAAGTGGTGCTACCCGAAGGTGTCCCTTGAGGAGTTGGCTGTTGCCGGCAAGGCGATGGGCCTGCAGTCCATCGAGTTGTTGGGCCCCGGTGATTGGGATGTGGTCAAGAAACACGGGTTGACGTGCGCTATCACCAGCAACCCCGTGAAGAATGGTCTCGGTGGCATTACCAAGGGTTTCAACCGTCTAGAACACCATGACACCTTGGTGGCCGCTTATGAGGAATGGATTCCGTTGGCGGCAAAGGCGGGACTGAAGAATGTGATTTGTTTCTCAGGAAATCGCGGGGGAATGGACGACGCGACGGGGCTCAAGAATTGCGCCATCGGGTTGAAGCGTCTCATGAGTGTCTGTGAACGAAACCACGTGACACTGGTGATGGAGCTTCTGAATTCTCGCGTCGATCATGCAGACTACATGTGCGACAAGTCCGCTTGGGGGGTGGCTCTTTGCAAGGAGATTGGTTCGGACTCTTTCAAACTCCTCTATGACATTTACCACATGCAAATCATGGAAGGGGATGTGATCGCGACGATTCGCAAACAATCCGCCTATTTCGCCCACTATCACACCGGTGGTGTTCCAGGCCGCCACGAAATCGATGAAACGCAGGAGTTGAACTACCCAGCCATCCTGAAGGCCATCGTCGATACGGGATACAAGGGCTTCGTGGCCCAAGAGTTTATACCTGCTCGAACCGACGCTCTGGGATCACTGAAGCAAGCACTTCGGTTGTGTGACGTGTGATCCTTGGGGTGGTTGAGGCCCCCTTAATGCTACTGGGACGGCTTGGTTTTCTGGGGTGCCTGCTCTGGAATTAGAGCAGGTGACCCATACGGTCGCGCTTGGTTTTCAGGTAGCGCTCGTTGTCCGGATTGGGCGCAACTCGAATGGGGAGTTGCTCGATGATCTCCAATCCATGCCCCTGAAGGCCGACGACTTTCTTGGGGTTGTTGGTCAGAAGACGGATCTTTTTTACGCCCAGATCCGAAAGCATCTGAGCTCCAAAGCCGTAGTCTCGCAAGTCCATGGGGAAGCCGAGTTGCAAGTTGGCTTCGACGGTGTCTAAACCCTGCTCTTGGAGCTTGTACGCCTTGATCTTCGCACCGAGACCGATGCCTCGGCCTTCCTGTCGCATGTAGAGAATGACCCCGCTGCCCTCGCGCTCGATGCGTTCCATCGCCGCATGCAATTGAGGGCCGCAGTCGCACCGCCTGGAGCCGAAGACGTCTCCGGTCAGGCACTCGCTGTGCACTCGGACCATGACCCCTTTCTTTCCCGAGACTTCCCCCTTCACCAAAGCCAAGTGCTCAGAACCGTCGACCTTGGATGAGTACAGGTGCAGCTTGAAATCGCCGTAATCGGTGGGCATCCGGATAGACTCGACCCGCTCGACCAATTTTTCGGAATTCCGTCGGAATTGGATCAGCGACTCGATTGTGCAGATCTTGAGTTTATGCTTTTTGGCGAATCGCAGTAGTTCCGGGAGACGGGCCATGGAGCCGTCATCATTCATGATTTCGCAGATCACACCGGCGGGACGTAGGCCTGCCAGCGTCGCGAGATCCACAGCAGCCTCGGTATGCCCGGCCCGCCGCAAGACGCCGCCAGCCTTGGATCGCAGAGGGAAGACATGCCCGGGTTGAACCAGATCCGCAGGCGTGGCAGTGGGATTGGCCATGATCTGGATGGTTTTGGCCCGGTCTGCGGCACTGATGCCGGTACTGATCCCCTTCGCGGCATCGACGCTGACTTGAAAGTCAGTTTTATACGCGTCGCGATTCTGGATCACCATCTGCTCAATGCCCAGTTGCTTGAGTCGTTCACCAACCGTTGGAACACAGATCAGTCCGCGGCCATGCTTGGCCATGAAGTTGATGGCGTCTGGTGTCACTTTTTCAGCGGCCAGGACGAGATCTCCTTCGTTCTCGCGATCCTCATCGTCCACAACCACCACCATTCGTCCCCGACGGATATCGCTCAGGACGGAAGGGATGTCGTTAAAAGTAACAGGCTTCTTCATGTCAGTTGGCTGAGACGCGGGCGTCTGCTGGACTGGGCGGTCGAAACGGCGCTGCTCGAGTGAAGGCTATTCCAACCCCAGCAACCTGCGCCCCTCAGCTGTGATCATGCTTTGGTGCCAAGGTGGATCCCAGACGATCTCAACCGACGCGTCTTCAACCCCAGGCAATGTGAGGATTTTTTGCTGAGCATCACCAGCGATGGTGGCCCCCATGCCACAACCGGGAGCGGTCAGTGTCATCTTCACAAAGACTTTCTTGGTGCCGCTCGGGAGCGGTTCGATCCCCATGTCGTAAACAAGACCCAGATCGACGATGTTGACTGGAATCTCCGGATCATAACAGCTGCGCAACATGTCCCAGACGGATTTTTCGTCTGTGTCGCCGGTGGTCGGTGCGGGCGCACTCTCCGGTGCCGGGGTGATTCCGAGGGCGTCGGCATCCTTGGGCGCGATGCGGAACAGGCCGCCCATGGCGTGAATGGTGTAGGAACCGCCCAGAGTCTGGGTGATGTCCACCTCAGTTCCTGCTGGGATGGTGACAACGTTGCCGGCGGGTATTTGGACCGCGTCGCAATCGCGGGATAGAACGACGGTGCTAACGGAATTCATGACGCGTCCAAGCTAGCGCGGAGTCCGCGAAAGAGAAGTCAAAGGTCAATCCACTCGAATGCGCGTGCCATAATGCTGGCAGCCCTGGCTGTGGGCCGGGCGCTGGAGGGTGAACTGCATCCAGGGACAGGCTCGCGAAATCACGCGACCGGTTCTAGGGACAGGCTCCACGAATGCGGATGCCCCCGACGGGTTGGTGAATGGGGTTCTTGGAGAGGATTCCTGCGGGAAGGGGGCAATGCCTGGTGGTGGGAAGAGCTTTAAAGGGACAGGCTTCGGAGTTCGATAAAGGGACAGGCTTCGGAGTTAGCCCGCCGGAAGAGTTCCAAATAGTCGAAAAGGACCGGTGGCAAATGATGCAAGGGACAGGCTTCCCCGGGTGGGCTCACCGATTGGCTGCGTGGACCGGGCTTTGGTTGGGGCGTTTTTACATTTTGGCGTGTGGTTGCTGCTGATTCAGTCATGCGCCCTGTGAGAAAACTTTTGACAGATTGGGTTCTGCCGCGGATTAACTAGCACCGCTGCAGGCGACTGCAGCGCTCATCCAGAGTGGCAGAGGGAACGGCCCGATGAAGCCACGGCAACCGGTGGAGCTGACGTGCTCTACGCCCAGGTGCCAAATCCGGTCGAAACCGCAAGGTTTCGGCGAAGATGAGAAGCGTCGGCTCCATTGGAGACCCCTTCTCGCTTCGCGGAAGGGGCTTTTTGTTGCCCAGCCGTGGAGGTTTTTGGATGCGCGCTGGTCGGTGGTCCAAGCGGCAATATTTGTTTATGAGCCAGAGCAACGGATTCATGAAGGCACTGAAGTGCCGTGAGTGCAGTCGGGAATATCCACTGGGCGCGACCCATGTGTGCGAGTTTGATTTCGGCCCTTTGGAGGTGGCCTACGACTACGAGCGCATTCGCCAGAGCCTGACCCGCGAGAAAATCTGCTCCCGCCCTCAGAACATGTGGCGCTACCGGGAACTTCTCCCGATCGCCGGCGAACCGACCGTTGGTGCCAAGGTGGGCTACACCCCGCTGATTAAGGCCGATCGTCTCGCGGCCCGTCTGGGGATTCGCGAATTGTGGGTTAAGAACGACGCAGTCAATTATCCGACACTCTCCTTCAAGGATCGCGTGGTCAGTGTCGCTTTGAGCCGATCGGTCGAACTCGGATTCAAGACCGTGGCGTGTGCATCCACAGGCAATTTGGCCAATTCGGTGGCGGCCAATGCGGCGGCGGCTGGCCTGCATTGCTACGTCTTCATTCCCTCCGATCTGGAGCAGGGCAAGGTGGTCAATTCACTGGTGTACGGGGCCAATGTAGTCGGAATTCGTGGGCATTACGATGAGGTGAACCGATTGTGCGCGGAGATCGCGGGCAAATACGGTTGGGCTTTCGTGAATGTCAACATGAGGCCCTACTACGCCGAAGGATCCAAGAGCATGGGCTTTGAGATCCAGGAACAGATGGGGTGGAAGATTCCCGAGCACACGGTGGTTTGTATGGCCTCCGGTTCGTTGCTGACGAAGATCCACAAGAGCTATCAGGAGTTCTCCAAGCTGGGTCTGGTCCAGAACAACGGGTGGAAGATTCATGGCGCTCAAGCTACGGGTTGCTCTCCGATCACGACTGCCCAAAAGGCCGGATTGGATTTCTTCAAGCCGGTGAAGCCTAACACCATTGCCAAATCTCTGGCCATCGGCACCCCCGCCGACGGCTTCTATGCCCTCAAGGTCATGAAGGAGACTGGTGGACATGGTGAAGATGTTTCGGACGATGAAATCCGTGAAGGCATCCGACTGCTCGCCGAGACGGAGGGAATCTTCGCTGAGACGGCCGGCGGTGTGACCGTGGGTGTGGCCAAGAAGCTCATCGCTCAAGGCAAGATTCCGGCCGATTCCAGTGCGGTGCTTTGCATCACTGGCAATGGACTCAAGACCCTCGAAGCCATGGTGGGTCATTGCGGAGAGTCGCGGGTGATCAAACCGAGTCTCCGCGAGTTCGAGGCTCTGCTGGCCACCGATCAGGCTGAAGTGGTAGCGACGCACTGACGTGTTCTGACTGCTTGGCTTCGACTTTCTGGCACGGTCGAAGTGTCGATCCCCCCCCGCTTCGACGCCTTTGTGTCGGTGAAGAAGCTGTTGAAGTGGGGTTTGGATGCATCCGTGAGGTGCTCCTGCAATTGCGGGAGTGCTTCAATGGAATCTAAGACCGATTGTGTGAGCCGGATGGAAGGGTTCTCGGCCCGGTTTTGGTGCTCGTCAATGGTGAGGACGTGCGGTTCCTAGGAAGGGCTTCAGACCTTGGTAAGCTCGGGTGATTCTGTTTGTCTGATCCCGGCCTTTGTCGGTGGTGGAGCTCCGGGTGGGAGCTCGTTGTTCTGACTACATGTCCTGAAGGTACAGGTGGCGATTGCGCCAGAGGTAGGTGGCGCCGCTGTAAAGTGTCAGTGCCACGGCAACCCACTGCGTGATCTGGGCAAAGGCAATGATCCAAGGTTTGCCCAAGATGGGCCAAGCGAACAAAGCCTCACCCACTTGCCCCCACTGGGGATAACTCATGGCCAAGAGCGTGGCCAAGATTGTGGTGATTTGGGACGCTGTCTTGTGTTTGCCGAGGCGCTCAGCGGCAAGGACCACATTCTTGGAGGCCGCCAGCAATCGGAGTCCAGTGATGGCCAGTTCCCGACCGACAATCACTGCCACCATCCAAGCTTCGATTTGACGCAGTTCAATGAAGGCGATGAAAGCCGAGCAGGTGAGGATTTTGTCCGCCAATGGATCCATCAATGTCCCGAAGGCAGTGATGAGCTTGCGATCTCGGGCGATCTTGCCATCGAGAAAGTCGGTGAGGCTGGCCAGACTGAACAAGACCAAAGCCCAGGTTCGATTGCCAGGAAATGGCGCGAAGGCGGCCACCCAAAACAAACCCGTCAGCGCGAAACGGGAGACGGTGAGTTGATTGGGCAGGTTCATCGGCCGACTCAGGGTGCGGTGCAGCAGTGGGCCTCAGCGAGCAGATTTCGATCCCAACATGCTGCGGACCACCTTGAGCAAGGTGTCCACTTCGGACTCGGATCCGATGGTGATTCGGAGATAGGACGCCAGATTTGGAGAACTGAACCAGCGGACCAGGATCTTTTTTTGGCGCAGACGTTCGAGCCACTCTTGAGCTGGCGGCCCCGGTGGACGCGCCAGTATGAAATTCGTTTGCGAGGGCAAAACTTCCCAGCCCAAGCCGGTCAATTCCCGGGTCAGCCGAGCCCGTGAATCAATGACTCGCCGGAAGTTGCGCCGATAGTACGGCAGGTCCTTGAGGGTGGCAGAAGCCGCGATTTGACCGAGACCGTTAACGTTGTAGCTATCTCGAATCCGGTGCAGGGCGGCAATGAGTTCGGGGTGTCCGATCCAATAACCCACGCGTTGGAAGCACAACGAGTAGGCTTTGGAGAAGGTTCGGGAAACGATGACATGGGGATGCTTGAGGGCCAGATCCGAGGCGTTCTCATGGGCAAAGTCGACGTAGGCTTCGTCCAGCACCACGATGCCTTTCATGGTGGCGCAGAGGGCGTCCAGTTCTTGGGTGGAATACCCGCGGCCGCTGGGTGCGTTCGGGGTGGTGATGAACGTCAGAGCGGCTTGGAAATCCCAGAGTTTGCCGCGGCGGAGTTGAGACACCGTCGGCAGCCCAAAATCGTTCAGCAAGGGCACTGCACGGGTGGTGGCTCCGTGGGTTTCAGCCAGCACGGGATACAGCGAGTAGCTGGGGCTGAAGTACTGCACCCGGCTTTTCGAGGCTTCTTTCGGCGTGGGCTGTTGGATTGTGGCTGGTTCCACAAAAGCCCGGATTCCCAGAGCCAGCAATTCGTCCGAGCCATTCCCGATGATGATTTGTTCGGCCGAGCACCCGTGCAGGGTGGCCAGCTGTTCTCGGAGCGATTGGGCGGTCGGGTTGGGGTACAGGCGCAATCGGCCGTCAACGGCCGCCCGCGTCGCCAACAAAACCTTGGGTGAAGGTGGGTAGGGGTTCTCGTTGGTGTTGAGTTTGATCAACCCGCTCACCTTGGGTTGCTCACCGGGCACATAGGCATGCAATTCGCGAACCAAGGGGCGAACCAACTTGGCCGGCGAACTGTTGCGGTAGGAGTTTTTTGACACAGCGATGGGATCCGGAAGGGCTGAACGCAAGCCACCGGCTTAGGGATAGGCTCTTATCATCCGGTTCCACTGAGCCAAAGGACAATTTCCGGGGTTTCGGTATGACTTTCCACGGTTGGATGCGTTTCGCGGCTGAAGGCGACTGAAGGGACAGTCTCTAAACTCCAGATTTTAAATGGCGGGTGGTACCGGGGCACTAGAGGGACAGGCTCTCAAAGGTCGTTTTCTGGTCGGGGTAAGGTCGCGCTTGCCTCACGAGGGCCTAGAAGTAGCTTTGCGCTGCCCGCTTTGGCGGGTTTCCCCTATCCATGAGCATTGTGTCGCTGTCGCAGCATCCGGATTCGTTCGCCAACCGCCATATCGGCCCTCGTCCAGAGGAGTGGGACGCCATGGCTCAGGCGAGTGGCCATGCCTCGCTGGATGCCTTGGTGAGCGCTGCGGTTCCCGCTCTGATTCGTCGGTCGGACTCGATGTGTCTCCCAGAACCTCTGGGTGAAACCGCTGCCTTGGCGCGTTTGCGCACCATCGCGGCTAAGAATCACGTTTTCAAATCGTACATCGGGTTGGGGTACTACGACACGATCACGCCTCCGGTCATCCAGCGAAACATCCTCGAGAATCCGGGATGGTATACCCAGTACACTCCGTACCAGGCGGAGATTTCCCAAGGGCGTTTGGAAGGGTTGCTGAACTTCCAAACCATGGTTTGCGACCTGACCGGTTTGGACATCTCCAATGCCTCACTTCTGGATGAAGCGACAGCCTGCGCCGAAGCGATGACGCTGTGCCGTCGCGTAAAGGAAGCCGATGCCGAACGGAACACCTTCTGGATCGCTTCGGATTGCCATCCGCAAAACATCGATTTGGTCCGGACGCGGGCCGAAGCGCTGGGGCTTCAGGTGGTGGTGGGTGACTGGAAGCAGCCGTCTTTCGGTGACGAAGTGTTCGGTGTCTTGGTCCAGTATCCGGGCACTTCCGGTGAGGTGGGCGACTACTCCACCTTGGTCCAGAAGGCCCATGAAGCGGGCGCTCTGGTGGTGTTTGCTGCGGATCTGCTGGCGTTGACTCTGTTGAAGACTCCCGGCGAGTGGGGGGCAGACGTTGCAGTGGGCAGCGCTCAGCGCTTCGGTGTGCCGCTGGGGTTCGGGGGACCCCATGCCGCCTATTTTGCGACGCGGGATGCTTTCAAGCGATCCATGCCGGGCCGATTGGTTGGGGTCTCCAAGGATTCACGAGGACGGCCGGCGTTGCGGTTGTCGCTCGGAACCCGTGAACAACACATCCGGCGCGAGAAGGCGACCTCGAATATCTGCACGGCTCAGGCGCTTCTGGCGAACATGTCAATGGCGTATGCGGCTTATCACGGCCCAGAAGGCCTGACTGCCATTGCCCGGCGAGTCCATGGCCTGACAGGCCTTTTGGCGGCTGGTCTCCAACGGCTCGGTCTCCAACGGACTGCGGCCACCTTCTTTGAGACGCTCACCGTGCAGGTGCCCGACGCCGCGAGTGTCCACAAGGCCGCGGAGTCGCTCCGTATCAACTTTCGTCGCGTTGATGCTCAGCACGTCGGAGTCTCTTTGGATGAAACCACCGGCCTCGATGATGTGCAGAACATCCTGAGCGCCTTTCATCGCGGCGAAGCATTGCCTTTCGCTCTCGACGAACTGTCGGTGGTGGCTCCGCTTCTTCCCACCCGATCCAGCGCATTCCTGACCCATTCGGTATTCCAGAAACACCGCAGCGAGACCGAGATGCTCCGATACCTTCGGCGTCTGGAGTCGAAGGATTTGTCGCTCTGCCACAGCATGATTCCCCTCGGTTCCTGCACCATGAAGCTCAACGCTTCCGCGGAGATGTTTCCGGTCAGTTGGCCGGAGATCGGTGCCATTCATCCATTTGCGCCGTTGTCACAAACCCGCGGCTACCAGCAGATGTTTGAGGAGTTGGAATCCTGGTTGGCCACTTGCACAGGGTTTGCGGGCGTTTCGCTGCAGCCCAACTCGGGGTCTCAGGGCGAGTATGCTGGGTTGCTCATCATCCGGGCATGGCATCGCAGTCGATCTGAGGGGCACCGCAATGTGTGTCTCATTCCGAGTAGTGCTCATGGTACCAATCCGGCGTCGGCGGTGATGGCGGGCATGACCGTGGTTCCGGTGGCTTGTGATTCCGATGGCAACATCGATGTCGCGGACCTTCAGCAGAAGATCAGTCAGCATGGCTCGAATCTCGCAGCCTTGATGATCACCTATCCCAGCACCCACGGCGTGTTTGAGGTGGCGGTGAAGGATATTTGCCAATGGGTCCATGAGGCGGGCGGACAGGTTTACATGGATGGGGCGAACATGAATGCGCAGGTCGGACTGACCTCGCCGGGAACGCTGGGGGCGGATGTTTGTCACCTCAATTTGCACAAGACCTTCTGCATCCCGCACGGCGGCGGCGGACCGGGAGTGGGACCTGTTTGCGTCGCGGCCCATCTGGTGGATTTCCTGCCGGGCCATGTGGTGGTGAATCTCGGGGGTGAAGATCCGATTGGTGCGGTGAGCGCCGCTCCCTGGGGCAGCGCCTCGATTTGTGTCATTTCATGGATGTATATCCAGATGATGGGTACCGTGGGACTGACCTCGGCGACCCGGGTGGCCATCCTGAATGCGAATTACATTGCCCAGAGGCTGCAGGCGTATTTCCCGACCCTTTACCGTGCCAACGGGTGCGTGGCGCATGAGTGCATCTTGGACTTGCGCCAGTTCAAGAAGGTCACCGCCGAGGATGTAGCCAAGCGGTTGATGGACTACGGCTTCCACGCTCCGACCCTCAGTTGGCCGGTGGCTGGAACGCTGATGGTCGAGCCGACCGAGTCGGAACCGCGCGCAGAGCTGGATCGCTTTTGCGAAGCCATGATCGCTATCCACGCTGAAATCGTGGAGGTGGAATCGGGGCGTGTGGATGCGAAGAATAACCTCCTCAAGAATGCTCCTCACACTGCAGATCAAATTGCTTCAGAGGTTTGGGATCGGCCGTACGGCCGTGAACAGGCGGCCTTCCCTGTGGCGGGTCTGAAGGACTTCAAGTTCTGGCCAGCCTCGGGTCGTGTCGACAACGTGTTTGGAGACCGAAACTTGGTGTGCTCCTGCGTTGGAATGGAGGCCTACAGCTCGGCTGAGCCGACGCGGTGAGTTGTTGATGGGATTCCCACCGAGCCCTCCCGTTCATGCAAAAGACCGCCTTAGGGCGGTCTTTTTATTACCCCCCCCCCGATGTTTGATTTCGGGCAGAGCGGACCGAATAGGGGTGATTCGATTGTGGGACTACAAAAGAGAAGATGGTGCGCGATACAGGGTTCGAACCTGTGACCCCTACCGTGTCAAGGTAATGCTCTACCACTGAGCTAACCGCGCAACGCTCGAAGCGCGGTGAAGTTATGTATCGTGCAGGTTACTGCAAGGCTTTTGTTGGAGCTTTAGTAGATTCATTCGCATCGGATGAGAGACGGACTTGTCTTGGTGGGGGCAGATTCCGTTTTCCCCAAGGGGTCCGGCACTTTAGCCTTCCTTGGCATGAGCGCCTATTCCACCCGGTATTACGAGGGACTGAAGGAGGATTCCGCCGTTTCAGCACGGGAGGTTGTCCCGCTGGTGCTGGGGTTGCTTTCGGCCAAGTCGGTGGTGGATGTCGGGTGTGGATCCGGCACGTGGGCTCAGGCGTATGCTCAAGCCGGTTGCGAGGTGCTGGGCATCGACGGCGACATCGTTCAGGTGGATCAGTTGCTAATTCCTGCGGATCGATTTCTGAGGCGTGATTTGTCGCAGCCGCTGCGATTGGATCGGCGCTTCGATCTGGTCAATTGCCTGGAGGTTGCCGAGCACTTGGATGCGTCTCGTGCGGATGGTTTTGTGGCGGACTTGTGCGCTTTGGGCGACGTGGTGGCCTTCAGTGCAGCGATCCCAGGGCAGGGCGGCACTCATCATGTGAACGAGCAGTTCCAAAGCTATTGGATCGAGCGGTTCCGTTCACAGGGTTTTGTGCCGCTGGATTGCCTCCGGCATCAGATCTGGGGCAATGATCGGGTGGCCTGGTGGTATGTGCAGAACCTCTTCCTGTTTGTCCGGGAGAGTCGTTTGGCCGATTTCCCCAAAGCCCGGGAGGCTTCCCGGCCTTGGCCCCAGGACCTCGTCCACCCGAGGGCTTATGTGACCGCAACCGTGCCGTCACAAATGTCGCCACGGATGCTCAAAGAGGTGGCTTTGGCCCTCCCTCATTTTCCGGGGAAGATTCTCAAGCATTTGGGAAAGTAGGAGGCGGTTTGTTTGTTGGATGGCTGGGTCTTCGCGGTGAGGGATTCAGGCGAGGACAGCAATCAGGTGGTTGTCCTTCGGGGCCGATCGGGGTTTAAAGACGGGTTCTCAGGGTTTCGCTGCCAACTGGCGGTCGATTTCTTTCAGCGTGAACCGGACTGAAACAATGTAGGGCGGTTTGCCGGCATCCCAGTGGCCGTAGGTGGTTGCCAATACGGTGCCGTCGCTCAGCACTTCCACTCCCGGATAGGCGCAATCCCAAGCGTGTTGGTTGTCACCGAGCCGGATTCGGCAGAGGCCTTCCCGACCTTCAACGATATCTGAGAATTGGCCCACCCAGGCGATCCAGTCACCGGCCGTTGGGGATCCTTTGGCTGTGTCCCGGAACGAAATCACCAAGCGCCCATCGCGTGCATATTTTGCTGTATGACGGTCGCCGGTGAGGCTCAGAGGCAGTTCCTTTGGAACGCTCCAAGTTGCACCCTCATCGGTGGAAACGATGAAGTGGGAATTGCGCTTTCGACGGTTCTCCCGCAACAGCAGCACCAAGGTTCGTCCATCCGGAGAACGGACCGAGCCGGGTTCGCAGAGGTGAATTTCGGAATCGGACCAGAGAACCCGGGGCTGAGACCAGTTGAGTCCGCCGTCTTCCGAGCGGACCTGATACAGTCGGAAGACCTGTGGGTTGCTGGCTTGGGCTCCCTTGGAGAAGTATCGACCGTCATCGTGGAACCAAGCCATGTAGTGGCCGGGCTTGTTCCGGACTGCTTCCATCGACCCCATCACCACGATGCCACCCCAATCGCCGGCGGCCTTCAGCGGCGACCAGGAAGAACCATTGTCCTCCGATACGGAGAGGCGAGCCGGCCAGAGTCCTGACCAGACGATCAAGCGACGGTACCCTTGCGCATCGATCACTCGGTGGATGGTGGGCGTTTCGAGAGAGGTCGCCCAATTTTCCGGAACGGGCAGTCTTGGGCTCCAAGTCAGGCCGCCGTCGGTGCTCCGTTTGAGCTGAATGGCTCCCTTGCCGTGGCCCTTGGGGTAGGTGCACAGGACCGTGCGACCATCCTCTAGAAGCACGGTTGTAGGGTGTCCAAGGTATTGCCCTTCTTCGCGGTCCACGATGGTTCTCCGAGCCGTCTCCGAGGCCAGGTCCACCAGAGGAATGGCTCCCATGACGCTGAGTTCTAGGGACAGGCTCCAAAGCAGGGCTGACAATAACAGCGGGGCAAGGTTGAAGTGGCGAACCCGTGGGATCATGCAGGAAAGCAAATACCACTGGCCCACGATCGCCAAGAATCCTTCTAAAAGGGAGCCTGTCCCTTGGAGTGCAGGTCGTTGAAAAAAGAGCCTGTCCCTAATGTAATAAATATTAAATAATAACGATAACGAATTGGTTTTGGCCTGTCCCTCTTTGGTTTTAGCCTGTCCCTCCTGGGTTGGTATTGAGTGAGGGCGGGGGGTGGTTCCGTCGTGGGGATGGGGATGGGGATGGGTGTGGATTGGGGCTACATCCCGCGGAAGAGGCCGCTGTAGCTGCGGCTGACTTCCAGGATCTCCGGACTGTCCCGGAGTCGGATCCTCGGCCGTCCGTCGGTTTCGCGGATGACTTTGGCGATCGCACGCAAGTTGACCACGGTGCCTCGATGGATTTGCCAGAAGACTTCGCTGTCCAGTTCTTCGATCAATACCTTGATGGGGAAGAGCTGGTTGGGTTCACAGGGGATTCTCTTGGGATGTTTTTGTCCCACCGCCATAGGGCGGAGGGTGCTCACAGAGTGCCTGAGGCGAGGGCACCCCGAGAGCCTTCCGCGACCAACAGGGCTTTCCGGCGGACAAACGGTCGCCGGTGGACGACCAGCCGCACTGGGTGGGTCTTCGGAGCAATGGCTCCGGGACTTGAATCCACTAATTCACCGGGCCCATTTCCTTCACTGTGAAGAAAATGGGCCGGCAACCGCATTAGGGGCTGATGAGGCGGAAGAACCGACTTTCTTCCGGCACCTCCAAAGTGAGGGTGCTGAAACCATTGATATTGCGAATGGGCTCGCCTGAGTTGCTCCACGTGGAGAGGTTGGTCGAGCTTTGCAGTCGGTAGGTTTGGGTTCCCAAAGTGAAGCGCACGATGCGCAGGGCGGGAGCCAGGATCACCGTGCCGTCCGCAGCCTCGGTGGGACGCAGCGGATTGTAACCGAATCGCAGTTCCTGGGCGTCCGGCAATCCGTCGCCATCGGTGTCGGAGGCTTCGGGTGAGGTGCCGATGGCCAGCTCGTAGCGGTCGTCCAGGCCGTCACCATCGGTATCGCGCGGCTGAAGGGCGGCCACGGTGTGGAATCCGCCGGCCGAGAACAGCAGAGCGCCATTGGCTGAATCGGGAATGTGGAGGGATCCCGCAGAATCCCCACCCCAGGTCACCAGTTCGCCCGAGTCACGGAGTGCCACCGTATGATTGTAGCCGGCCTGGATGGAAACAACCCGCTCCAGTCCTGTGGGAATGCGCAACTGACCGTCTCCGTTGCCACCCCAGGCGACGATCGTGCCGTCGGTGCGCAGGGCCACCGTGTGGGAATCGCCAGCAGTGACCGCGATGACGTTTTTTAAACCCGCCGGAACCACGCATTGACCCGCCCGATTGTTGCCCCAGCAAACGACCGTACCGTCATTGAGGAGGGCGATGGCGTGACTCCAACCAGCGGCGATGGCGCGTACGTTCTGAAGTCCGGATGGGACACTGAGCTGCCCGTTGTAGTTGGTGCCCCAAGCTGAGACCGTGCCGTCGGCCAGCAAGGCGAGGCTGTAGTCGCCGCCGGCTGCGATGGCTGTGACCGGCGCGCGAAACACCGGAGCTGTGGCCTGACCGGACGTGTTGCGTCCCCAACCGGTGACACGCCCTTCGGCGTCGAGGGCCAGCGAATGGTTGCCGCCGGCCGCGACGGCCACGACGGATTGCAAGGTGTTGGGAACGGACAACTTGCCGTCGGTCGAATCTCCCCAGGCCACCACGGTGCCGTTGGTTTGCAAGGCCAGCGTGTGCCAGGTTCCGGCGCTGAGCTGGCGGAGTGTGCCCAATCCCTTGGGCACCGAAGTCTGACCCAGCGTGGAGTCGCCCCAGGCGAAGATGCTGCCTTCAATACCGACATCGGCTTCAGTTCCGCGGTCGGGGCCCAGGAGTCGGTAGGTGGCTCGGTTTGGTAAGGCGTTGGTGAAGCGGCGGGACCATCCGGCCATCTCGCGGTGAGTCTCTTCGAGGTCTTCCCACGTAGCGCCATCGGCAGAGCCTTGGAGCCTGTAACCCTCTCCGCCGAGAGCGAAGGTCTTGAGGGCCACTGCGGGTTCGAGGCTCAACCAGCCGTCAGGGCGTTCCGTGGCTACCGTGGCATCGAACCCGTTCGTGAATTCGACGCGATCGGCGAGTCCGTCGCCGTCGGTGTCCGCGAGACTGGGGTTCGAGCCCAGTCGATTCTCGATCCCATCCTCCAACCCATCGTTATCGGAATCCGGAATGGTGGCATCAGATCCAAGGGCCCGTTCTGCCAAATCCGCCAATCCGTCGGTATCGGCATCAGGTAACCGCTGGAGGGCCACAAAGTGATGTGCTCCGCCGGCCAGTTGCTCGATGCGTTTTAAACCCGTGGGCACTTGCCACGCCGGGGCATTGGTATCACCCCAGACCGTCACCGATCCATCTGGTGTCACAGCCGCTCCGATGGAGGCAGTGGTGGCAATGGTCAGCGCCGGCGTGGCCTCGCGGGTGGGGGTTCCGGCGGAGCCCGGGGCGGATTGCACGGCGCCGTTGCGATAGAGCAGGAGGGTTTGATCTTCCCGGGAAGCGAAGCGTGTCACGCTGCTCAAGTTGCTCAGTTCAGGACGGCCTACCGTCCGGAACTGACCGGAAGAACTGATCCAACCGGAAGTGGTGGCGCCGGCGCCGATGCGGGTACCCGTGCGGCCATTGAGGTTGGTCTGCCCGGCCGAGGCATCTCCCCAGGCCCAGATGCGCCCGTTTTTATCGAGAGCCAACGTGTGCAAGTCTCCTGCGGCGATGGCCACGGCATTGGTGAGGCCGGTCGGAACGACAGCCTGTCCCCGGGAGTTGTCGCCCCAGCAGAGGATCTGGCCCTCAGGGGTCAGGGCTACCGAGTGCGCGGCGCCGGCGGCGATGGCCACAGCGGACGTCAGGTTGGTGGGAATTTGAGCCTGTCCCTGGGCGTTGAGGCCCCAAGCGATGACCGTGCCGTTAGTTTGAAGCGCCAAGGAATGTCCAAAACCAGCGGCCACGGCGAAGACCGGGCCGATCCCGGAGGGAATCGTCGACTGCCCAAAGGTGTTGTCGCCCCAAGCGATGACATAGCCTTGAGGGCGATCGGGCGGGGCTGCTTGGGGGAATCGGAGGACCTCAACCCGCAGGTTGCGGCTGGTCTGGATCCGGTTGGTTCCGTCGAGGTAGGCTTCCAGTCGATAAGTTCCGGCCTCTTCTACGAGCACGTCGTGCAGCACGAGACAGGCGTTGGTGTGCCCTGCCAGAGCCCTGCCGTCCCGGAACCATTGAAATGCAGGAGTCTTGGCGGCCGGCGCTGGGGGAGTGGGTGGGGTATTGGTGACGCTGCCTCCGGTCCCTCCGGTATCGGTTCCTGAATCTGCGCCAGAACCTGCGCCGGGATCGGTCCCCGGATCCTCTGGGGGTGTCGTTGGCGGGATCACCGGTGGGATCACCACGGGGGCGGTGGCTGTGGTGGTTGTGAGAGCGACCGCACGCAGCACCAGACGATCTCCGGCCAGCACTTGGCGATCCCGTTCGATGAGTTCAAACACCGGATAGCTATCAGCCGAGGTGGGGTCAGTTCCGGCGGCCAGTTCCGCCCCGTCGGGTGCACCATCAGAATCACTGTCCGGATCCAGCGGATTGAGTCCACGGCGCATTTCTTCGGTGTCAGCGACACCATCGCCGTCCGAGTCGCTGCTTTGGGTGAGTTCGGCTAGGTCGGAAATTCCGTCGCTGTCCGAATCCGCGGCGAGCGGATTGAGGTTCAGGCGCAGTTCGATACCGTCCTCCAACCCGTCTTGATCGGAGTCGGGAAGGATGGGGCTGAGCCCCAATGCGTTTTCTGTGAGGGTATCCACTCCGTCCATGTCACCGTCGACCCGGGCGCGTATGCCCGCCGCGGCTTGGAATCCGGCGGCCAGGGTGAAGAGATTGGTTTGGGGGGCGGCTTGCGCGGCCACGGCTGAAGTACCCCAACCGAGCGCATTTCCAGTGGCGCTCACGGCCAGCGAGTAGCCGGCGCCGGCGCTGATGGCGATGGATGGTTGCAATCGAGGTGGCACGGGAACCTGTTTTTGGGCGGTGTCCCCCCAGGCGAACAGGCCTCCCTCTCGGGTAAGGGCCAGCGTGTGGTAGTCGCCAGCCGCGATCCGGGCGATGCGGGAAAGGTTGGCGGGGATTCTAGCCTGTCCCCGGTCATTGGATCCCCAGCAGACCACGGTTCCATCGGACTTCAGTGCCACAGAGTGGGCTGCACCGGCGGCGATCGCCACCACTCCGGAGAGTCCGGCGGGAACGGCCGATTGCAAACTGCTGTTGTCGCCCCAACAAAGCACGGTTCCGTCAGGACGCAGAGCCATGGAGTGGAAATGTCCGGAGGCTACGGCGATGGCTTGGGTCAGTTCCAATGGAACCGCTGTTTGACCAAAGCGATTATCGCCCCAGGCTCGGACGGTTCCGTTGGTTACGAGTGCCACGGTGTGGAAGCCGCCTGCTGAAACGTCTTGAACCGGGGGCAGGTCATTGGGGTGGCTGAGTTGACCCAGCGTGTTGGTGCCCCAGCCTAGCAGCTTACCATTGCTGTCGAGGGCGTAGCCATGAACGAAGCCGCGGGCCACCGCGACGGTGTTGGTCAGTTTCCCAGGAGGCGCGCCGATCTCGCGTCCCCAGACTAGGAGGTCTCCGGCCGGTCTTGGAAACTCTCGCAAGGGGCGGGCCCCCAGCACGTCGATCCGGGTACCCTTGGGTTCACGTTGAACCGTGGTCTCCAACCGAGCCTCCAGCGTATATCGGCCTGAATCCGGCCGTTCGGCTCCGAAAAGGACGAGGTTCACGTTGGTTTGGTTGGCCAATTTTTTGCCGTCCCGGAACCACTGGTAGGTGGTGTAGTTGGTGACGACTTCTTTGTTGGTGGTGTAGGTCGGGTCGCCTCCTTCTGGCGGTGGATCGTTGGTGACGATGGTGATGTTGGTCTTGAGTGACAGAGGTTTGAGCGACAGGGGGCGCAAGCGGAGGAGATCTCCGCTGAGCAACTGGCGATCCCGGTCGGCGGTCTGGAAGAGGGGGATGCTGTTCTTGTCGCGCGGCAGGGTGTTGGCCGTGAATTCCGCGAGGTCATTGGCGCCATCCCCGTCGGTGTCCATGACGAACGGATCACTGCCGAAACGCAGTTCCTGCACGTCGCTGAGGCCATCTCCGTCCGAGTCGGGTTCCGGGAACGCTTTGGCGCGGACGGTTTGCGTGGAGTTCGCGCCCAGCAGGGTGGGGCTCACGCAGACGCTCCAGATGAGTGCCGAAAGCAGGACCGTCATCGACACTTGGGGAAAGGTTGCTAGCAGGCGCATGGGCATGATTATTTTCGACACATTGATCCCCCGTCTGGTTATAGACAGAAAATCAACGCTTCAATGAGAGTGGTTCTTGGCAGCAAGAATAGCGCCTGAACCTGCGAATAACAGGAAACTTCCGGTGACAAATCTTCGCCGGAGGAGGAAACCGCGGGGCTAAGCCAGCTGGCTTAGGAGGCTGCCTACTGAGTCACATTGAGCACCTTGATGCCCTCGGTGGATGAGGGATCGATGGCGTTCAATGCGTTGATCGCGGTGGTCGCGGTGCTGGGGTCCGCATCTTGCATGAGGGCCTTGAGGTCGGGAACCGCGGCTTTGGCGGCAGGCCCGATCTGGTAAAGCGCGTAGGCGGCCAATCGGCGGATCACCGTGTCTTCCGACTTCAGCAGCGGGATGATGTCTTTCACCGCGGAAGCGGATTTCGGGCCTCCGGCGGCAAGTTCACTCAATGCGTTGGCCTGAGCATCATTGCTTCCCTTGAGTTGAGCCACCTGAGCGTTCACATCGACCGCCTTGGCAGCGTCCTCGGATTTTCCGCAACCGGCAGCAAACAGAAGAAACGACACCGCAGCCATTGCGCTTTGTTGGACTATCCGGGAGGTCATACGAGCGATTGTATCGAGACCAATGAGGGGGTCAATTCCCTCGTGGGTGGATGACTTGAATTCGGCCGATCGCGATGAAGGAAACGGCGGCTCTTACCAGGTGAAGGCGCCAGGCGCCGGGGTGCCGCGTCCGGCTTCGATACGGTGACTGCGCTGGGAGTCCAGTACGCCGAAATCTTCAGCCGTGCCATCCGGCCATCGCACCCAGAGGCGGCCTTTGCGTGCTGAGCCCAGGCCAAAGTGGACCCGACGATCGCCACTGGAACAGTAGCCCTGATTGGGTTGGTGATGCCGCCACTGGACACCGGTTTCGGACTCCAGACGCAAAATCGCATTGCGCGGGTTCAAGCCAGGACGTCCGTGCAATTCAATGCGTATCCAGCCCTGATCGGGTGCGCTGATGTTGCGCAGCAGATGGACCGGGCCATCCCGGTTGACGACCACCAGATCTTGCGCGCCATCGTTGTCGAGGTCGCCCGCGGCCAGTCCACGGCTGGTGGCCTCCAGCAACGGGATCGTTCCTCCCTCGGGGTGGACCGCGGCAAAACGACCACCGCCCAGTCCTCGGCTGAGGGAGTTGGCCTCTGCGAAGGGATCGGTGGATGACGAGGTGGGACTGGCTCCCAGTCGGACCCGCCCATTGGCGACATAGAGGTCCAATTGACCGTCATTGTCGAAGTCGGTGGCGCTGACGCCGAAGCCCGTGTGGGGAAGGCTTCCTGCCATCGGCCCCTCTTGGGTGACGGCATCGACGAAGAGGCCGGCCTGATTGCGGAAGAATCCGTTGCCCTCACCGACCAGATGGGTCACGAAGAGATCCAGCCACCCCCGCTGTTCGAGGTCCACGGCGACAACTCCCATACCGGCTCTCGGAATGCCCATGGAATTGAGGGCACACCCGCGCAGCGGGGCATCGTCCTCGAATCGCCATTGGCCCCGGTTGAGCCAGAGTTGGTTGGGAGTGGCGTCATTGGCCACGAAGAGGTCGATCCGGCCGTCGTGGTCGAAATCGCCCGTGGCCACGCCGAGACCGTTTCCGTAGGCGCGATCCAGACCGGCAGCGGCCGTGACGTCTTCAAACGTGCCGTCACCCCGGTTGCGGAAGAGGACCGTCGGTGCGGGGGCATTGTAATTGCGAGGTGAGCAGTAGTCCCGTCGGCCGCCATCGGAAAAACACTCCATTTCGATGTTCGGGGACCAGCGCACGTAGTTGACCACCATCAAGTCGAGGTCGCCGTCTTGATCGATGTCTACGAACGCCGCACTGGTGCTGAAGCGGTTGACGGCCACGCCGGCCCGGGCCGTGACGTCTTCGAAGGTTCCATTGCCGCGATTCCGGTACAGCCGGTTGGAGCCGACTTGGGTGACATAGAGGTCGTCTCGGCCGTCGCCATCGTAATCGCCGACCGTGCAACCCATTCCGTAGCCGGAGGGACAGGCTAGGCCGACGGCGGCCGTGACATCCTCAAAACGCCAGTGGCCGAGGTTGCGGTAAAGCCGGTGAGCCGGGGCGGCGGGTCGATCTGGATCCAACGATCCCCCATCGACGCAGAACACATCCAGAAGACCATCGCTATCGTAGTCGAGGAGTCCAACACCCCCGCTTTCCATCTCCGGGAGCCAGAACCGGCCGGAGGCTCCCGAATGGTGGATGAAGCAAAGTCCGCTGCCGCTGACGACGTTGGTGAACCACGGGCGGGCCGGGGCCAGGTGGGTTGAGGCCGGGTCGATGGGCTTTGTCGCCGCCCGATCGGTTGTTTCCCGGGAGCAGCCGATGGCCACGGTGACCGCGACAGCAGTGATGAGCCGCTGCAGCGCTCGAAGGAGCGGGATGGTGATCATGGGGCGCGTTCTCCGCTTCGGCTGGTCAACCATCGCAGCACACCCTGGGTGCGCTGCGAACCCTCGGAGTCTCCCGTCGCGGCTTGGATCTCAACCAACAGGCGCAAGGCGGGAACCAATGCGGGGTGGATCTCGAGAGCCTTGTTCAACAGGGCCATGGCCGCCCCTCCTTCATGCAAATTGCGCCACCGGATGGTGGCCGCTTCGAGCAGGATTTCGGCATTGGCAGGATCGCAGCGTGAGGCCTCGTCGAGAGCCAGAAGCGCTTCGGCGTCGTTTTCCGCGGTGAGGTGTGCGTTGGCCAGTGCCAGATGGGATTGGGCCAGGCGCGGTGCCAGATGGATGGCTTCACGCGCCTCGGAAAGGGCCGCTTCCTGGTTGCCTAGTTGGGCATGGGCATGGGAGCGGGTGATGCGCAGAGCAGCCGCCTTGGGGTCGGCAGCCGAAAGCGGGTCCAGCAGGGCGAGGGTTTTCTGCGGTTGGCCGCATCGGTTGAGAGCCACACCTAGTTGGTTGAGTAGTCCCGGGTGATGGGGATGGAAGGGGCGGATGCGCTCCAGCAAAGCCACGGCCCCTTCCGGTCGTCCCAAAGCCGACATGGCCTCGGCTTGCTGGAAAACTCCCGGCAGCAAACGTACCTCTTCCGGGGCAGTCTCCGCCCAGGGGTCGAACATGGGTTGCCGGCCCTCTCCGGTGCCCGCAGCGATGGCCACACGCGCTTCGTTGGTCCGGCCGAGTGAGCGGAGGATTTGGCCAAGCAGGTAGAAGGCGGGTTTGGATCCTGGATCCAGACGGAGCGCATGTTCTGCCAATGGCAGCGCTTGGGCGGACTCACCACGCCGGAAATGAACTTCCGCCAGGCCCAAGGCTCCTCGGGATTCCTTGGGAGCCAGTCGGATCAGGGTGGCGAAAGCCTGATCGGCCGCTTGCAACTCACCAGATCGAAGGCTGGCTTCTCCGACCCGGTACCAAATGGGGGCAAAGCCCGGAAAGCGTTGGGCCAGTTCCTTGAATTCCTGCAGAGATCCGGGTCCATCCGAAAGCTCCTGCAGGGCGGCTGCGGCGTACATGGGGGCCAGAGGTTCATCCGGATCCAAAACAGCCGTTGCTTGAAAGGCCGACCGGGCCTCTTTCCATAGTCCGTTGGCTGCCAAGGCAATGCCCAGGTGGGCTCGAACTGTGGCGTCGCTCGGTTGGGCCTTGGCGGCGGCCACCCAGCTCCCGATGTGGGCGCGAACGGCGGGATCCAGTCCCGTGTCTGTGGCCGGATCGCCGACGGCCGGTGGTTCCGGTCGACGGCATGCGCTCAAGAAAAACAAAACCGACACCAGCAGGATCGGAAGCCCGGGGTGGAACCCTGAGGTGCGATCACATCTGCGGATGTCGGTGTGAGAACCCGTAATGCGGTCTGAAGGATGGCCGGATGTGGGGTTCATTCGCCGGTGCCGGAGGTGGTCTTGTTGCCGCCGCCGGCCCCGGGGGTAAGTTTGCCCGAGGGAGTGTTCCCGGCGCAATCAGCGGGTCGGATTGATCTCCTTCACGGAGCTGCGCTCCTGGAGCCATGCCACATCCAAGTTGTTCGGAGAGGCAATGCCCAGCGCGAGGGCTTGGCCGAAGCGGAGCATCGGGCGGGTGCGACCATCGACCCACTTGCGGATCTCGGAGTGACCGTCGATGAAGGAGAGGCCACCGGCGGCGTTGTGGTAGCTGGCCGGGAAATCGACGATGGTGAAGGCCGTCCGTTGTTCCGGATCGTAGCCGGCCATGTTCACGGCAAACCAGCCGTCGTTGATGCTGTCTTCACGCTCGTCGATGAAGACCCAGGTGCCCGAGGCCTTCTGGATCTGGGAGAGCTTCTTGAACTGGGTGTATCCGGCAGAGAAGGGGCCACCGCGTTCGCCGAGGTAGCCGTTCATGGAAATGGAACGTACCCGTTCTTCACCCGTCTTGCCCCTGGAGCGGCTGCGGTCGGCCGGGCATTTGTAAACTCCTGGTGTTCCGGCGTATTTGCCAAGCTGGGAGTTCATCAGCATGAGGCGGTTGGTGTTGTCGGGGGTGTAGGCCGTGTTGTTCAGCCAGCCCACGCACCACGTGAGGTTGGTTTGGCCGAGTCCGGTTCCGCCGTCGAGGTTGCCCGGCAGGACGTCGCGGTTGTCGCCGCAGTAGAGCTGATAAGACAACGCCATCTGTTTGCCATTGCTCATGCACTGAATGCCCTGAGCCTTGGACTTTGCTTTGGCCAGCGAGGGCAGCAGCATGCCGGCGAGGATCGCGATGATCGCGATGACAACCAGTAGCTCGATGAGGGTGAATGCAGAAGAGCGCTGCGAGGCAGTGCTTCTGGATGAATGGACGTGACGCATCGGGATAATTTTCGGGGTTCGGAAAGTTCTTCTCCGGTTTTCTCAATGCACGCAAGTCCGAGTTTCCCCGATTTTCCTACCGGTGTCTTTCCTCGGCCTTGGGGTGCCCAAAAAAGGGTGCCGGAGTTTTGTAATGAACCCTGGATCAATGGTGTTTCCAGCCATCACGCAGCTGCGGGAATTCTTGAGGACTCTCGTGGAATGCCGGATGTCAGCGGGTGCGTTGGCCGGTTCAGCGCCGGCAAACGCAGTCAGAGGACCGACTGCGATCAGGTTGTTGCCTTGATAATCAACCCGGATCGGCTGGTCGGACTCAAAGCAGACGAGGCTGCCTTAAGGACGCCTCCAACTCGGAAGTGAGTGCGCCGGCTCGGGAACGGCGGCGCTCGATGATATGCTTGTCGGTGGACGGGTCGTAGGCGACCGGGTAATTGCCGTCGTAACACGCCAAGCAGAAGGCGTTTTTCGGCCTTCCTGTCGCCGCAACCATGCCGTCGAGACTCAGGTAGCCCAAGGAATCGGCATTGAGGAACCGGCGAATTTCATCCTGGGTGTTGGTGGCCGCCATCAGCTTGCTGCGCTCGGGAAAGTCGATGCCGTACACACAGGGGTTGACGTGAGGCGGGCAGCTCACCAAGACGTGCACCTCCTTGGCTCCGGCCTCCTTGAGGGAGGTGACCCGGGCCTTGCTGGTCGTGCCGCGCACGATGGAGTCATCCACGATCACCACGCTCTTGCCGCGCACCAGATCGGCAATGAGGTTGAGTTTCACCCGCACGTTGAAGTCGCGGATGAACTGCGAGGGCTGCAGGAAGCTTCGGCCCACGTAGTGATTGCGCACGAAGGCCATCTCGAAGGGGATGCCGCTTTCCAGCGAATATCCCAGCGCGGCGCAATTGCCGGAATCCGGGACCGGAACGATGACATCGGCCTGGATTTTGTGTTCCCGGGCTAGTTGGCGACCCATTTCCACGCGCACCTTGTAGACATTCCGGTTGGCGATATTGGAATCGGGCCGAGCGAAATAGACGTACTCGAAGACGCAGAAGGCCTCGCGTCGGGGGGCCGGAAAAGCCTGGATGCTGCGGACGCCATCGGAGTTGATGATGACGATCTCGCCTGGCTCGATGTCCCGGACGTATTTGGCTTGGATCAGGTCGAAGGCGCAGGTTTCTGAGGACAACACGAAGGCTCCGTTATCCATGCGCCCGAGGGCCAGCGGGCGGAATCCGTGCGGGTCGCGGGCTCCGATGAGTTCGTTTTCGGTGAGGATGACCAGCGAATAGGCGCCTTCGATGCGGCGCATGGTTTCGATCAATGCGCTCTCGTGCCCGGCGCGGGCCGGTTGCGCCAGCAGGTGCAGGATGATTTCGCTGTCCACCGTGGTTTGGAAGATGGATCCGCTGGCCTCGAGCTCCTCGCGCAGTTGGGCTGCATTGGTGAGGTTGCCGTTATGGCCGATGGCGATGCGCCCTTTGGCACAGTCCACGGTGAGGGGCTGGGCGTTGACGATGTTCGACGAACCAGTGGTCGAATAGCGGGTATGACCAATGGCCGTATGGCCCACGAGCCGGTGCAGCACATCGCCGGTGAAGACCTGCGGCACCAGGCCCATGCCTCGGTGGATGTTGAAGGTCTTGCCGTCGGTGGTGACGATACCGGCGCTCTCTTGCCCCCGGTGCTGAAGGGCGTAGAGGCCGTAGTAGGTCAGTTCGGCGGCATTCGGATGCCCATGGATGCCAAAGACCCCGCAGTAATGCTTCGGATGGTGTTGCACGAGACGCGGGGAGAGTCCGGAAGCGGGCGTCGAAGGCAAAGGGCTTTTTTTGCAGAATGCGCTTTGCTGGGTTGCGCCGGGGTGGGGCTGGCGCTCGTCGCTCAGGCTCCGTCATCCCAGGGTCAACAC
>CAMATE010000013.1 GCA_945861075.1 Akkermansia muciniphila | reverse complement strand
CGTCACCGGTCTTGGCGCCCAACCCCACGGCCATGACCATCAGGCCCAATTGCGACAAGGTGGAGTAGGCGAGGATGCGCTTGATGTCGTCTTGCTGCACAGCGATGACGGCCGCGAACAGCGCGGTGAATCCACCGATGCAAGTGATGATCGTCGCCGCGGAAATTCCATCCAAGAAGCACAGCGCGGCAGGCCAACCCGGAGTCGCCGTGTACAAGAAGAACACGCGGCAAAGCATGTACACACCGGCCGCAACCATGGTGGCGGCATGGATCAACGCAGAAACGGGGGTCGGGCCTTCCATGGCGTCTGGCAACCACACGTGCAGCGGGAACTGCGCGCTCTTGCCCATCGCTCCCATGAAAATCAGCAAGCCCGCCAAGCCGGCCCAAGGTCCGAGCAACGCCGGGTTGGCGATGAACTGGGCCTTGAGGGCGGCGATGTCGAGGGTGCCTGCCACACTCCAGATGGCCAGGATGCCCAGCATGAATCCGAAGTCACCGATGCGGTTGGTGAGGAAGGCTTTCTTGGAAGCGTCGCCCGCGGATGGTTTCTCGTACCAGAACCCGATCAACAAGTAGGACGACACACCCACCAACTCCCAGAACACGAAGAGCATCAGGAGGTTGTTGGCCAGGACGATACCCAGCATGGAGAACACGAACAGGCTCAGCGTGGAGAAGAACCGGGTATAGGACCGGTCGTCATGCATGTAGCCGGTGGAGTAAATCATCACCAGCGATCCCACACCGGTGACCACCATCAACATCAACGTCGCCAAGGCATCGATGTGCAGGCCGATTTGTGCATCCAGACCGGACACCGGAAGCCAGTGGAACGGCGTCGCGTCGGCCGACTGGCCGCCGAAAACGCAGAACAGGGTGAAGCTGAGCAGGAAGGCAACGACCACCCCGCTGATGTTGAAGACTGCAGACAGTAAGCGGTTCTTCGGGATGAGGACGGCCGTCCCGAAGGCCATCACCAGCGGCAGGATGAGGATGGCCCAGGCCAGATCCTGGATCTTCGAGCCGGATTCAACGGCATGCTGTGCTACGGCGGCGTGTTCCATGGCGGTCGATCAGAGTTTCAGGGAAGTCAGGTCTTCCACATGCGCCGTCTGGCGCTTGCGGTACAGCGCCACGAGGAGCGCGAGGCCCACAGCCACCTCAGCGGCAGCGACGGTGATGATGAAGAATACCATCACCTGGCCATTGAGGTTGTTGTGGTATCGAGAGAAGGCCACCAGCGCGAGGTTGGCCGCATTGAGCATCAATTCGAGACCCATGAAGATCACGAAGAGGTTGCGGCGCGCGACCACGCCCAGCAAACCCAGGCTGAAGAGCAGCGCGCTGACGATCAGGTAGTGGTGAAGTCCGGGAGTCACAGGAAAGTCGGGTTCAGGTGGGACGCACTCGGGTTGGGAAGAATCTGGGATCCGGAGAACTTCAACGGAGGTCCTTCTTGGTGATCAAGATCGCCCCAACCATGGCAACCAGGAGGAGCACAGAGAGGATCTCGAAGGGCAGGACGTGCGACTCGAAGAGCAGTCGACCGAGGGCCTTGGTATCGCCCTCAGCCATCCGGCCGGCCGTGGCCGCGACCGGAACGCTCTTCACCACGGAAGCCACCAGAGAGCCAGCAATCGCCAGTGCGGACAGTCCACCCAGACCGACAGCCACCTTGTTGAAGTGCCGCCGTTCGTCCTCCTTGAGGTCCAAGAGCATGATGACGAACAGGAACACCACCATGACTGCTCCCGCATAGACGAGCACCTGGACCGCCGCGAGGAAGAAGGCGTGCAACAGCACGAAAAGACCGGCCATGGAAATGATGGTCAGCACCAAAAACATGGCGCTGGTGACCGGGCTGCGGCTCAGCGGATTGAGCACGGTCAGGAACCCGAAGAGCAGGGTGAGTCCGGCCAGCGCGTAAAAGAGAAGATCGGTGAACTGGGGCATGTCTTGAAGGGGTGGGTCTCCAGTGGGGTCCGGTATCTTGGATCGTTGGAATCTCTGGGGCTCGGGCTTCTCTAGTGGGCGTCGACCGGAAAGGATTCCTGGGCTTGGGCCTCTTCCAGCTTGTTCTTCCATTTCTGGATACCGGCATGGGTGCCACCCAACGTCAGGAGCTTCTCCTTGTTGAAGATCATCGATTCACGGTTCTCGCCGGTGATGGAATAGTCCTTCTGGAGGAAGATGGCCTCTTCGGGGCACACCTCTTGGCACATGCCACAGAAGATGCACCGGAGCATGTTGATCTCGAACTCCCGCGGCATCTTCTCGGCATTCTTACGGTCCGCCGGCTGGCCCTCGGCTCCAGGCGGTGTGATGCGGATGGCCTTGGGCGGGCAGACAAATTCGCACAGCTGGCAGCTCACGCACTTGGTGGCTCCGTCCTGATCCTTCACCAGATACGGGGCTCCGCGGTAACCCTCGGGCACCACCCAGCGCTCCTCGGGATACTCCATGGTGACGGTCTTGCCTTTGAAGACGGTGTCCGCGAAGTGCTTGGCCGTGACCTTGAGGCCGCCGAGGATGGTGGGCAGATAGGTGCGCTCGTAGAAGGTCAGCGGGGCGCGATCAACGACTTTGGTGCTCATGGTGTCTGTGGGCGGATCAGTTGTTGAACAAGGCGACCACGATCGCGGTCACGACGATGTTGGCCAAGGCCATGGGAATGAAACGCCGCCATCCGAGGTCCATCAATTGATCGTACCGGAAGCGCGGCAGCATCCAACGCACCCAGATGAAAACGATCATGAAAAAGGCCATCTTGGCGAAGAACACGCCGATGTGAATGAGGCCCAGCAGCAGCGAGTTGGCCGGCAGGCTGAGCGCATCAACGAAGGGCAGCGTCCAGCCACCCAGGAAGAGCGTTACCATCATGGCCGACGAAGCGATCATGTTGGCGTACTCACCGAGGAAGAAGAGGGCGAACTTCATCGAGCTGTACTCGGTGTGATATCCACCCACGAGTTCGGATTCGGACTCCGGAAGGTCGAAGGGCAGACGGTTGGTCTCGGCGAAGGCCGCGATCATGAAGATGACGAAGGCCAGCGGCTGCTTGATGATCATCCAACCGTGCTCGGCCTGGTAGCGGATGATGTCACTCAAGTTGAGGCTCTCGGTGAGGATGAAGATGGGGATCACGCTCATGCCCATGGCGATCTCGTACGAAATCATCTGGGCGCTGGAGCGGATGCTTCCCAAGAAAGGATATTTGGAATTGGAACCGTAACCCGCCAAGACGATGCCGTAGACGCCGAGCGACACGATTCCGAAGGTGTAGAGAATGCCGACGTTCAAATCGGCGATGACCATCTTCTCGCTGCCAAGGTTGGAGCCGAAGGGAATCACAGCAACCGTCAACAAGGCCGGAATCACCGTGATGGCCGGAGCCAGCCAGAAGTACACCTTGCGGACATAGCTAGGCGTGAAGTCTTCCTTGAGCAGGAATTTCAGACCGTCGGCCGCCGGCTGGAAAATACCCAACCTCACCAGGAATGGACCGATCACGGGCAGGTACTGAGTGAAGAAAGGAGCCGTGCGGTTGGGGCCGACGCGGTTCTGGATCCACGCCGAAACCTTGCGCTCCACGAGGACCGCGTACGCGACGGCCGTCATCACCACACCGAAGACCACACCGATCTTCAGCGCGCTGAAGAGGATCATTTGTGCGGTCGGACTGAGATAATTGATCGCTTCCATGGTCGTTCAGATCTGAACCGTGACTCCGGTGTCACCCACCTTGGCCCATTCGAGCCCGGCGAAGGCCGGCACTTCGGTGGCCATTTGGTTGAAGAGGCCTTCGATGGTCCGGTACCCGTTGTGGCCGGTCAGCGAGTGCACCAACTCGTGGAGGAATTCCCACTCCGCGCGAGCCTCGCCCGGAGCCTCGACCGCCTTGTGGAACTTCTGCAGCCGTCCCTTGACGTTGACGAAGGTGCCCCGCTTCTCGGCATGGGCTGCACCCGGCAGCAAGAGGGTGGCCGCGGCCGTCGTGGTATTGGGCAAGATGTCGCTGACAATGAGCGCATCGAGCTTGGCCAACAATTCGGAGCCGATGCCCACCCGGGTGACGTCTTCGCCGAAAACTACCAACGTCTTGATCCGGCCTTGGGCGATGCCGTCGGCGATCTTCGTCAGGTTGAATCCAAACTCGGTGAAGGCCATGCCGGTCAACCGGACGCCATTGCTGTTGGGATTGCGGTCTTCGCTCACCAGCAAGCGGTCGGGCTCGCCATCGCGGGCGACCGCATCGGTCATGGCTCCGGTGTGGGTGGCCAGCTTCTTGAGCAGGAAGAGTTCTTCGTTGGTCTGACGACCCGACACCACGAAGGCCACACTCCCTTGGGGAGCCTGGGTCAGGATGAGGGCCGCCGACTCGATGGCGGCATTCCAAGAAACCGGTTGGCGCGTGCCATCGGCCGAGGTCCGCAGAACTTGCTTCAGGCGATCGGCGCGACCCACCCAGCGGTAGTTCAAGCGTCCGCTGTCGCACATCCACGGCCCATTAACCGCGTCGTTCTCGCGGGGCTCATAACGGTGGATGGCTCCCTCGCGGGAACCCATGGTGATGTTGCAGCCGGTGCCGCAGCTGGTGCAGAGGCTCTTGGTCTCCTTGAGGAACCACACCCGCATCTTGAAGCGGAAATCCTTGGAAGTCAGCGCACCCACCGGACACAAGTCCACGGTGTTGAGCGTGTAGTTGTTGTCGAACTTGCCCGGCTCGAAGGCACTGATCGTGTTGTACGAACCGCGATTCACGATACCCAGAGCGTCGTCGCCGGCGATGTCGCGGGTGAAGCGAATGCACCGGGTGCACAAGATGCAACGCTCGTCATCGAGAACGATGCGCGGACCGAGATCGACCGCCTTGGGCTTGTGGACCTTGGCCTCGACGAATTGGCTGCCGGCCTTGCCGTGCTGGACCGAGTATTCCTGAAGCTTGCACTCGCCGGCCTGATCGCAAATGGGGCAGTCGAGCGGGTGGTTGATGAGCAGCGATTCGAGCACCGACTCGCGCATTTGCTCAGTGGCCTTCGAATTGGCGTAGATCTCCATGCCCGGCGAAATCGGCGTGGCACAGGCGATGGCACCACGCGGGGTTCCCGGCTCATAGGGCAGCACCGACTTGGCGATCTTGGGCGTGCCATCTTCGTTGAGCACCGGCTTGCGATCGGGGCCGACCATCGGCGTGCCAAACTCCACCAGACACATGCGGCAGTTGCCGGCGACCGGCAATTTGTCGTGGTAGCAGTAGTGCGGGATGTCCACGCCGGCGATCTTGGCGGCCTGCAGCATGGTCGTCGGCGCAGGCTTGCCCTGCCAATCAGGCATGGTCTTGGGCACCTGCAAGGTCTTGCCATTGACCGTCACGGTCATGGTCTCGACCGGCGGGGCCGCCGGAGCAGGCGCGGGAGCCGGGGGCGTGGATGGAGCAGCGGGAGCGGACATCGGAAATCAGTGGGTTTGAAGGCTTCCTGCCGCCGAACGGGGGTCGGACGACTTGTGCGACGAGGTTCCTGGGGACTTGGCCTGGGCCGCCTCATCGGCCGCACCCTGGGCTTCGAACTCGTCCCGGAATTTCTTCACAAAGCTCAAGACCGGCCAGGAGGCCGCCTCGCCGAAGGCACAAATGGTCCGGCCCTGGATGTTCTGGGCGATGTGCGTGAGATAATCGGCATCGGCCTTGCGACCTTCGCCATGAGACAGGCGGTGAGTGGCCTTGGAGAGCCAAAGGGCTCCCTCGCGGCACGGGGTGCACTGGCCGCAGCTCTCGTGGGCGTAGAACTCGGAGAGATTGCCGAGCGTCTGGACCATGCTTCGGGAATCATCCAGCACGATGACCGCGCTGGAGCCGGACATGGTTCCCGCCTGCTGCAGGGAATCGAAATCGTAGGGCAGGTCGAGCATGGGGACATCGACCTTGGTCATTTGGCCATCAGCCCCCTTGCGGTTGAGTTTGAAGACCTCACCCGCCTTCAGGACCTTCGATGAGGAACCGCCCGGAATGATCGCCTTCAGCGTCCGACCTGGCTTGAGTCCGCCGCCGAAGTTCGGGTCGAAGATCAATTCGCCCAAAGTCACCCGACCCACCTGGATCTCGTAATAGCCGGGCTTCTGGACATCGCCGCTCAAACTGACGATGCGGGTGCCGGTGTTGTTGGGCGTGCCCAGTTTGGCGTACTCGGTGGGACCCATGAGCACGATGTGCTTCACGTGACACAGCGTCTCGACGTTGTTCACGATGGTCGGGCACATGTAGAGCCCCAAGACCGCCGGGAAGTACGGGGGCTTGATCCGGGGATAGGCCCGCTTGCCCTCGAGGGATTCGATCAAACCGGTTTCCTCGCCGCAAATGTAGGCACCGGCACCGCGATGCACGTGGATCTCCAAATCGTAACCCGTGCCCAAAATATTCTTACCCAGAAAACCGGCTGCCCGGGCTTCCTTGAGCGCCTGATTCAACAGCTTGGCCGCATGAGGCATTTCGCCCCGGATGTAAATGTAGGCCAACTTCACGTCGTTGGCCCAGCAGGAGATGATCATCCCCTCGATCAACTGGTGCGGATCCTTGTGAAGAATCTGGCGGTCTTTGAAGGTGCCCGGCTCGGACTCGTCCGCGTTGCAAATCAGATAAATGGGCTTGCCGCTGCGGCGGTCCACAAAACTCCACTTGAGACCGGCCGAGAAACCCGCGCCACCGCGACCGCGCAAACCCGAGGCCTTGACGTCTTCACGCAAGGCTTCTTGGGGGCTGAGTTTCTTGCCATCGGGCAAATCCCGCGCCGGCATAGCCAGAGCTCGTCGGAGCGCCTCATAGCCACCCTGTCGCTGGTAACACCCGATGTCCGGCGTGTAGCCCGGCTCGTCGAGGTTCTTGAGGATCAATTTGAAAGGTTCCGGCATGGCTTTTCTTGACTCAGAGTCAGTTCTTAGTAAGGTCGCGGCTTCGGTTCCGGCTGCCCGATGGTGTAATGGTAGCACAACAGTCTCTGAATCTGTTTGTCATGGTTCGAATCCATGTCGGGCAACCACTCTCTGGAACCGAATTTCCCAAAGCTTTTGATTTCCTCAGGCCTTTTTGGCTTAGAGATCTAGGGGCCCAGGCTCCATTGGCGGTTTTTGTGGAGCAAAACTCCCCAACCACCTCGAATCCACTACCCACCGCAACCACTGCAGTCGACACCGACGCATTGGCCGACCACCGGGTGGTCGGACACACAACGGCAACGCTGCTAGGATGGGTGAGCCGGGAATGCATCAGGCTTTTTCTCCCTGCCGCAAAATGGCATCCGCGGCGGCCGCACCAACCTTGTGGTGGAGGTCTTCGTTGACCAGCACCACCGGTGCGGTGCCGCAACTGGCCAGACACTCCACGAACTCGACGGTGAACTTCCCATCGGGCGTCGTCTGCGGTGCATGGGCGTGGGGATCCAGGCCGAGCTTGGTGCAGAACTGATTCCGAAGATCGGCACTGCCAGCCAAGGAACAGCTCAGGGTCCGGCACACCTTGATGTGCGTCTTGCCCAGCGGTTCCTGGCGGAACATGGGATAGAACGTCACCAACTCGTACACGTTGATCGGTTGGAGCCCCAACTTGCGGGCGGTCCACTCCACGGCGTCTTTCGAGACATACCCGAAGTGCTCCTGCAGCGCGTGCAAAAACATCAGCGAGGCACTCCGCTTGACCGGATAATGCGTGGTGAGCTCATCGAGCTCGGCTTCCAAACTGGCGGGAACGGAAAAGCTCATCGGTGAATTCCGGTTATCGGTCGCACTCGCCCATCACGAAATCGAAGGATCCCAGGATGGAAACCACATCGCTCATGAGATGCCCCGGCAACACCGCCGGGAGGATGCCCAGATTCACAAACGATGGGGCGCGAATCTTGAGGCGGTAGGGCGTGCCGCCTCCGCGGCTGTTGATGTAGAAACCGAGCTCGCCCTTGGGGTTTTCAGCCCCGAAATAAACCTCGCCAGCCGGGGCGTTGACACCCTGGGTGACGATCATGAACTGGTGGATCAGCTCTTCCATGCTGGTCATCACCTTGTTCTTGGGCGGCAGGACGACCTTGCCGTCGGCCACATTGATGGGCTCCTTGCCGGCGTTGTCGGGGCCGCCAGGCATGCGGTCGAGGCACTGGCGGATGATGCGCACACTTTGTCGCATCTCTTCCATGCGGACGAGATATCGATCGTAGGAATCGCCCACCGATCCCACCGGGATGTCGAAGTCGAGGTCCTTGTAGACCAGATAGGGATGCGCCTTGCGGACATCGTAATCGACGCCACTGCCGCGCAAATTGGGGCCGGTCAGGCCGTAATCGATGGCCAACTCCTTGGAAATCACTCCCACATCGCGGGTGCGATCGACGAAAATGCGATTGCGCGTGAGCAACGTCTCAGACTCGTCGAAATTGACGACCACCTCATCGAGGAACTTACGCACCGCCGCCACCCAACCCGGCGGACAATCGCGGGTCATGCCACCGATGCGGGTGTAGCTGGTGGTGAAGCGCGCCCCGGTGAGGGACTCGCACAAATTGTAGATCTTCTCGCGCTCGGTGAAGGTGTGCAGGAATACCGTCAGCGCACCCACGTCCATCGCGAACGCACCCAGGCCCAACAGGTGGGCGGAAATGCGGGCCAACTCACAGCAAACCACGCGCAAGTACTGGCAGCGCGGGGGCAACTGGGTGTCGATACCCATGAGTTTCTCGACCGCCAACGCATAGGCCACGTTGTTGGCCAAGGGAGCGAGGTAGTCCAACCGGTCCGTGTAGGGCACGAACTGGTTGTAGGTCATGTTCTCGGCGATCTTCTCATCGCCCCGGTGCAAATATCCGACGTCCGGAATGGCCTTGGTGATGGTCTCACCGTCCAGCTCGATGACGATGCGCAAGACCCCGTGGGTCGAGGGATGCGATGGCCCCATGTTGAGGACCAACTTGTCTCCGTGGAGATCCAGAAGCTCGTCGTTTGAGTTCGAGCCTCCAGCCTGAACCGCTTGGGCTGCCCGGGCTGCAGCGTCTTTGAATTCGATGGTTTGAGTCGCCATGGTCTATTCTTCCGGGGTTCGGACGCGGGGTTCGCGGGCCGCAGAATCCTTGCCGCCGGGCAGGGTCACAAAAGGACCACCCTCCAAGGGGGCGGGTTGGGTGAAGGCTGTGTCCGGCAGGAGGGTTGGCTTGCCGGCCAACGGGAAATCCTTGCGCAGAGGAAAGTAAGGGTAGCCATCCCACATGAGGATCCGACGCAGGTCCGGATGGCCTGAGAAGGTGATTCCCATCATGTCGTAGGCCTCTCGTTCATGCCAATCAGCCGTGCGCCACACCTGAGACACGGTCGGCAGCGTAGAAGATTCTTCACTGACATGGGTCTTGAGGCGCAAGTGCTGCCCATGACCGATGCCAGAAAGCTCATAGACCACCGTCCAACGGGGATCATCGCCGTAGTTGTCCACACTGCTCAGGTCGAGCAGCAGGTCAAAACCCAGAACCGTCTTGGCATGCTGACACACCTCGGCGATGCGCTCGGGGTTGGCGAGGGTCAGGGTGACTTCGCCCCGGAATTCCAGGGGCTCGGAGATCAGGTCGCCAAACTTCTCACGAAGCTGGCCGGCGAGTTCAAGGGAGGTCGGCACTGGGAGGAAGGCTTGAGATCAGGGTTTTTGTTGCAGCACCTCGCCGTGGACACCCAGTTCCAGGCCCATGCGGCCATACTTCTCCGGGGCAACATCCCGCTTGAGGTCACGGGTGATGGACTCGTGGGCCACCTTGTTCTGGAGTCGCATCAGAGCGTCCAGCAAGGCTTCCGGGCGCGGAGGGCATCCGGCCACGTAAACGTCGACCGGGATGATGTTGTCGACCCCTTGCAGCACCGCATAGCTGCGGTACATGCCACCGGTGGAAGCGCAGGCACCCATGGCAATGACCCACTTGGGCTCGGCCATTTGCTCATAAATGCGGCGGACGGCCAGGGCCATCTTGTAGGTCACCGTGCCGGCCACGATCATGACGTCCGACTGCCGGGGGGAAAACCGCATCACTTCCGATCCAAAGCGGGAAATATCAAAACGGCTGGCACCGACAGCCATCAACTCGATCCCGCAACAAGCCAGACCCATGGGCATGGGCCAGAGGGAGTTCTTGCGGAACCAATTGAGGGCTGCATCCACCGTCGTATGAACGACTTCACCCTCGATTTTCGAGTTATACCCGAACTCGGTAGTGGTCTTACCGCCGATCACAGCTGGGGACGTTGCATCCATAAACCAAAAGTGCGGGGAGCGTTCCCCGCGGACGCCGCAAACTATGTTTTCGATCCCGTCAGCAGCAAGCGGCTTTTGTGAATTTTTTCACAAAGTCCTGATTTTTCAGACCTTGTTCATCCTTCGAAATGCGCCTCCGATCCAAGAAACAGCCTTCAGCGAGTCTGAGCAGAATCCCCTGAAAGCATCGCCAAAACCTGCCATCCGCGCGGCACTTCGACCCTTTTCGTTACTGGATTCCAATTCTGCCTCAGCATACTCCGCTCCAACATTCGGCCGCTTTGTCAGACACGCTTATATGAAAAAGCACTTCTGATACACGTTATTCATAAAACGCAACACAGACCACTGGCAACAAAGGCAGATCAAACCGACAACTTCTTGCGTCACACAGCACCAACCACACCTTCCCCCACCGACCGGGCCATGCAAACCACGTCATCGACTCGTCCGTCGAGGATGCGCATGGCGCGTTTGACCCCCTCCACCTCAAAACCCCGACTGCGGTATAACCCCAAGGCAGTCGTATTTGAGGCATAAACCTCGAGTTCAACCCGTCGGAACCCCGCTGCGGGCGCTGCTTCGAGGGCCCGGTCCAAGAGGGCTCGCCCCAAACCACGACCCCGCCAGCCCGAGATCACCCCCATTCCCAGCCGACCGTTGTGCTCATACCCTGGATAGGAATAAAGCCGAACGACGTCACACCACCCGATGACCTCCATTTCGTAAACAGCGACGAATTGCGGCACACCCACCGCCCGATTCAATTGAACGAACATGCGGGTCTCAGCTTCCGAGAACGGTTCGACGGCGGCCAACCAGCGCCGCTCGCGGGCCACCTGACCGATCGCCTGACTCAGCGAAGTGGCATCGGAAGGGTCGGTCGAACGGATCAATACCTCCGGAGGCCAGCCAACAGGAATAGAACTCATGGATCGAGATGACCAATTTTCAACGCGTCACCGAGTTGCAGGATCTGGATCCAAGGCTTCCAGGTCGAGCAGGACCAATTGAGAAGACGCAAAGATCTTCGATCCATTGACTGTCCAAAAACCGCGGAAATTACCGAGATCAACCCTCAGACGGGCTTGCCACCGCGCAGCCGTTGGAAACAAAATCCCAAGGACGGCCCGCCCGTTCAGGCCTTTCACAGGCACATTCGCGACGGTGGCAACGCACCCGTTGAGCCTCTTGTTGCGCCTCTGGAATGACCCAAAAAACGAACCCAAGGTCTTCAGTGCTAAAAAAACGGGCGTTGACACCGATCCCGGTGTTTGCTTCCTTCCACGTCCCCCTGTCGGGGGAAAGTTTTTATGTACGCTGTTCTGGAAACCGGCGGTAAGCAGTACCGCGTCGCTGCAGGCGACACCATCGAGATCGAACTCCTGCCCGCCACCGCGGGTCAGGTCCACACCTTCGACCGCGTCCTCCTCATCAACAAGGAGGGCAACGTCACCGTCGGCAATCCGGTCATCGCCGGAGCGACGATCAAGGCCGATGTTGTGGAACACATCCGCGGCGACAAGGTCGTCGCCTTCAAGATGCGTCGCCGCAAGGGTTATCACAAGAAGATCGGCCACCGTCAGGAACTGACCGTGGTGAAGGTCACCGAGATCAACGGCTAACACTCTAGGCATATGGCTCACAAGAAAGGTCAAGGTAGTTCACGCAACGGACGCGATAGCGTCAGCAAGCGTCTGGGCGTCAAGGCATACGGTTCCGAGTTCGTGACCGCCGGCAGCATCTTGGTCCGCCAGCGCGGTTCCAAGTTCTCCGCTGGTTCCAACGTCGGCACCGGTCGCGACTGGACCCTGTTCGCTCTCACCGACGGCACCGTCCTGTTCGACAAGGCTCGCTCCCGCGTGAGCATCGTGCCTCCCGTCGAAGCAGTCGCCTGACAGCATAGCCCCTGTATTTGATCGTCTCCCGACGTCGCACTGCGGCACGGGTCGTCGATAACCGGTCAACCGGCTGATACAGGGTTGCTGTTCTTGGTTTGCTGTCCTCAGATCGCTGTTCCTCAAAAAGCCGTCCGGTTCGCCGGCGGCGCAGTTGCAACAGCGGCACGGTTACAACACTCTCTTGGGCGAGGCTCCTTGGGCCTCGCCCTTTTTCTTCCTTCACCCCGGCTCCACGGAGCCTCGCTTTTTTTGTCGTCCCCCGTACTCTCAGGTTATGTTCGTTGATGAGGTCAAGGTCCACGCTCGTGCAGGCCATGGAGGCAAGGGCGCCATCGCCTTCCACCGGGAAGCCTACATCCCCAAGGGAGGACCCAGCGGCGGCAATGGCGGTCGAGGCGGTGATGTGATCCTGGAGGCCGACCACGACCTCAACAACCTGATCCAACAGTTCTTCGTCTCCAACCTCTTGGCCGAGAGTGGCGAAGGCGGCATGGGCAAGGGCATGGACGGCAAGGCCGGCAAAGACCTGATCATCAAGGTGCCCTGCGGGACCATCGTGTGGCGTGTCTACCGCGAGCCAGAGCTGCCGGAGGGCGTCACGGAATCCGAAGAGCCAGAAGACCCTTCCACCATTCCGGCTGCTGGGGCTGACCGGCCGGTTATCCGCAACTCCGGGGGAGTCCAAGCCATGGAGTTGGACCTCAGCGCCGAAGAAGAAGTAGAGGACGGCCGTAGCGGTTCGCAACGACGCGACGCCCAGAAGGGTGAGCGGGTTTGCGATCTCACCGAGCACGGACAGCGCTTCATTCTCTGCAAAGGAGGCCGCGGTGGACTGGGCAACCGCAATTTCGCCACCGCCGCCCGTCAGACACCTCGTTACGCACAACCCGGCGAAGCCGGTGACGAAGGAGACTTCCTCCTCGAACTGCGCATGCTCGCCGAAGTCGGACTGGTGGGATATCCGAATGCCGGTAAGTCCACACTGTTGACCGCCATTTCCAAGGCTCGCCCCAAGATCGCTGCCTACCCCTTCACGACACTGACACCCCAAGTGGGCATCGTGGAGTATCCTGAAGATTATTACCGGCTCACCGTTTGCGACGTGCCCGGCCTGATTGCTGGCGCTCACCTCAATGTCGGTCTGGGGCACGCCTTCCTGCGCCACATCGCCCGGTGCAAGATCCTGATCATCCTGCTGGATATGGCCGGAACGGACAACCGGCACCCTTGGGACGACTACAACAGCCTGCTCGAAGAGCTCGAACTGTACGATCCGACCCTCTTGGAACGCCCCCGCCTGGTGGTCGCCAACAAGATGGATGAAGAACCGGCGGAGGCCAACCTGAAGTCCTTCAAGCGCCGCGTTCGCAAGACTCCGGTTCTCCCCATTTCAGCCGCCTTCGACGAAGGCATCCCGGCCTTCCGTAAGACCATCCGACAAATGGTTGAGGAAACCATCGAGGCCGAATCCGGAGACTAATCCTTCGCGACCCTGAGCTGCGGACCTGGACACGGTTGCTTGGAAACCGTTCTTCGGGGGGCATCGCTTTCTAGGACGTGCATTCAATCGCTCGGCAGTCGACGACGGTGAAGGCGAGACACTCCCGTGCAGAACGTCAATAACCCGCGCAAAGAAGGGTGAAGATTCTTTGCCGAGATAGTATGGAGTGGCCCTTTTTGTGTAAATGTGTGGGACCGACCCCGTGGGGTGGAGTGTTTGCGGCTTGGTGTGGGGGCGGGGTGGGTGTAGAGAGGGTGGGTCATGCCGCGACTCGTCTTCGACATCGAAACCTCTGCCGTGGGACTGGAAAACTTCGACGAGGTTCAGCAGGAGTACCTCTTCCGCGAGGCCGAACGTCAACCGACCGAGGAGGACAAGGCGCGCAAACGGGCCGAGATTTCGCAGCAGTTCAGCTTGTGGCCCTTCACCGCTCAGGTGGTGTGCATCGCCATGATCAATGCCGACTCCGGAAAAGGACAGGTCCTCTACCAGTCCGATGACTTCGATGAGGAAGCCCTGGAATCGGCCGAATCCGAGAACTCCGGTGCTGCGGTGGAATTCGCCCCGCAAGTCGATGAGGTGGAACTCCTGACGGCCTTCTGGGATGTCGCCAAACGCTACGACAGCATCGTGACCTTCAACGGCCGCGGCTTCGACGTCCCCTTCCTGTACCTGCGCTCGGCGCTGCTCAACGTGCCCATCACGCGCAAAGACTGGCTGGGTTACCGCTACCAGACGGAGCCCCACTGCGATCTGGCCGAACAGTTCACCTTCTACAATGTCAGCGGCCGCGAAGGAGCCGCCCGGAAGTTCAACCTCGATTTCTACTGCAAGGCCTTCGGAATCCCTTCCCCCAAAGCGATGGGCATCAGCGGCATGGATGTCAGTTCGTTGCTGGCCGAAGGCCGCCACCGCGACATCGCCGAATACTGCCTGCGGGACGTGGTCGCCACGGTCGAACTGCACAAGGTCTGGGAAGAGCGCCTCAAGGGCATCAAGTAATGCGGTCATTCACTGGTTCGCTGACCGCCGGGTTGTCCACCTGCGTGTTTTGACTTCAACGCTCTCCCCCATACCCTCATCCCCATGCATATCGTCCGCGCCTCGGATGCCGACCATGACGCGCGCCTGAATCAGGCCGCAGCCGCCTCGTCCCTCTTCGACCCCGTCATTGAGGAACGCACGCGGGCCATCATCGAGGCCGTCCGCACCCGCGGTGACGCCGCCTTGGTCGAGTTCACCCAACGCTTCGATGGGGCCACCCTCACGCCGGAGCAAATCCCGGTGACCCAAGCCGAGCGGATGCAAGCTTCACTGAAGGCCGGCCCCGAGTTGCGGACCGCCGTCACCGAATCAGCCAAGAACATCACGGCCTTCTCGAAACGTTCTCGCCGTCGGGACTGGTCGTCCAAGAACTCCCATGGAGCCCAGGTGGGCGAGGTGTTCCAACCCTTCCAACGGGTCGGCGTGTATATTCCGGGCGGCACCGCCCCATTGGTCTCGACCGCTCTGATGACCATCACGCTGGCCAAGGTTGCGGGCTGTCCCGAGATCGTGGTGTGCACGCCTTGCGGCAAGGACGGCACGATCAACCCAGCGCTGCTCTTCGCAGCCAATGTCGCGGGCGCCACCGAGATCCATCGGGTCGGTGGATCGCAGGCCATCGCCGCGATGGTGCATGGCACCGAGACCATCCGGCCGGTCCACAAGGTTTTTGGTCCCGGCAACGCCTACGTCGTCGCGGCCAAACGCCTCCTCTTCGGGCACGTGTCGGTCGACCTCTTGCCGGGGCCCAGTGAAACCCTGGTGCTGGCCGACGACTCGGCCGATCCGCGCTTCATCGCGGCCGACTTGCTCGCCCAAGCCGAACACGGTTCGGGCCACGAACGCGTCTGGATGGTCACCACATCAGCCAACCAACTGAAGGCCGTTGAAAAGGAGATCGCCCGCCAACTGCCCACACTGGGGCGCCGGGAATTCATCCAGAAGGTCCTCGATGCCAACACCTGGTTGATCCAGGTCCGCGACCTCGATGCGGCCGTGTCGCTGGTCAACCGACTGGCCCCGGAGCACTGCGAAATCATGACCCGGAATCCCCGGGCCTTGGTTCCGCGGATCCATGCCGCCGGAGCCATTTTCCTTGGGCAGGGTTCTCCCACGGTTCTGGGCGATTATGTCGCCGGGCCCAGCCACGTGCTGCCCACCGGCGGCGCGGGCCGCAGCTTTGCCGGACTCACCGTGGACCAATTCCAGCGCCGCACCAGCGTGGTAGAATACTCCAAGCCCGCCTTGCGCAAGGCGCTCAAGGGAGTGGCCGCCTTCGCCGGATTGGAAGGACTCGATGGTCATGGTCGTTCGGCCGCCATACGGCTCGAAAGCAAATCGCGGGGGCGTTGATCCGTGTTCTGGCGGTCCGGCTTGTTCGCTCACCGCTCCTGTGTTCCCATCCCCGCCAATGACTGCAAAATGCCCGCAATGCTCGACGGGATTCCTGCTGAGCCTCGCTCTGCTGGCTGCCGGCTGCGTCACCGAACCGGTGACCGGGCGAAAGCAGTTCATGGTGACCGGGGCCAGCCAGGAGGTGTCGCTGGGCCTGAGCGCCTTCGAGTCGCTCAAAAAAGAGACCCCCATCAGCAAGGACGCCACTCAGAAGGCGCTGCTCGAAAAAGTGGGTCGACGCATTGCCGCGGTGGCGGACATGCCCAATGCTCAGTGGGAGTTCGTGCTCTTCGACAGCCCTCAGGCCAACGCCTTCTGCCTGCCCGGCGGAAAAGTCGGTGTCTACACCGGCATCTTGTCCATCACCCGAGACGAGTCTGGATTGGCCACCGTCATCGGACATGAAGTCGCCCATGCCGTGGCACGCCATGGCGGAGAGCGCATGAGCGTGGCCAAAGGCATCGAGCTGGCCGGGATCCTCGGCGGTACGGCCATGTCCCAAAGCGAATACGGCCCGTTTTTTCAACAACTTTACGCGCCGGTTTCCCAAGTCGGCGTCGCGCTGCCGCACAGCCGGATGCAAGAAAGTGCGGCCGATGAAATCGGTCTCATCCTCATGGCCCGCGCCGGCTACGATCCCAAACAGGCTGTGGGTTTCTGGCAGCGCTTCGCCGCCCACAATCAAGCGGCCGGTAGCCAGACACCGTGGTTTCTGCGGACTCACCCCGTAGACCAGCAGCGCATCGCCAAGATCCAACAACTCCTTCCCAAGGCACAGGCCGAATTCCGGCCCGCCAACCCGTAATTCCTCATGAAGCCCACTCCAACGATCCTCCCAGCCACTCTGCTGGCCCTTCTGGCGTTGACCACCACCCCTGGCTGCGGTTCCTCCGGTTCGAAGGCCAAGGCCCGAATGATCGAGCCTCAGGGCAACGAGGCCGTAGTGACCTCGACCGGCCTTCCCTACCGACCCACGGCTCCGGTGTTCGCGGTTGATCCGCCGGCTGGCTTCCGTCCGGAACTCAACCCACCAGCCCCGCTCAGCTCCGTGCCCAGCCTCAAGCCAACCACCCTGTTGTTGGCGTCACCGCTGCGTCCTTACCGCGAACCCAAGGCCACGAATGACTGGGTCACCGCCGCCAAAGGATGGCGGGGCACACCATTCGTCGAAGGCGGATCAGACCGTCAAGGGGCCGACAGCGCGGGCTACGTGGTGCAACTCCACAAGGAGGTTGCTTCAACCGCGGTAACAACGACCCCGGCCGAAATATGGACCTCAGGCAAGCCTGTGGGCATCGCCGCGTTCGAACCAGGCGACATCGTCTTCTTCGGCGACCTCAACTCTCTATCGCCCATCCATGTGGGCGTTTATGTGGGCGACCGATCGTTCACTCACAGCAGTGTGGGCACCGGGGTGAGCTTTGCCTCGCTAGACGACACCTACTGGAAGCCCCGCTTCCTCGGAGCCCGCCGGCCCCAGCGCTGAGCGCCTGTTTGAAGAAAGCCTCAGTCGTTCGAGCGGTTTATCTGGGCAGCGCCTCGGGCAGGTCCGCAATGGCATAAACCATCGCGGCCATGGCCGCTGAACAACGGGCCAGCGCTTCCGGATCCACCTTGTCCACCGTGTCGGCCTCGGTGTGGTGCACACGGAAATACCGGGCCCGGTCCACGTGCAAGGACATCACCGGAACACCCCGCTCCAAGAGCGGCGCAATATCGGCGGCCACTCCCCGAGAATCCGCCAGACCCGCACCCAATCGCTCCCCCAGAAAGGCGTGCACCGGTGCCAGCATCGCCCGGGCTGCTGCGCTGCCCGTGAAACCAAAGCCCTTGGGAGTGAATGTACCGGCATCGGCCTCGAGAGCGACGATGTGCCGTCCCAACTCGGTGACGTGCGCATCCCGATAACCCTGGGCTCCACGACCGCCCCATTCTTCATGGGTCCATAGCACACAACGGACAGTGCGTCGCGGCTGGAGGCCGAGCTTCTTCATCCAGCGCACCGCTTCCCAGGCTGCCACACAACCACCGCCGTCATCCTGGGCCCCCTGACCCACATCCCATGAATCAATGTGCCCACCGAGCACCACGACTTCATCGGGTTTTTCGCGACCCCGGATTTCGGCGATCACATTCCGGTTGGTCACCACGCCACGCTCGGCCGCGGACATTTCCAGACGCAGTGTGACCGGACGGCCACGGGCCACCTCCCGGGCAATGCGTCCGGCGTCTTCCGGGGTGAGGGCTGCGTGCGGGATCTTGGTCACCCCGTCCTCATAGCGCATGGCTCCGGTGTGCGGCGTCCGCAAGGCATCATCGGCCACCGAACGAATGAGGCTGGCCACGGCACCCGCCTTGGCCGCCTCGATGGCTCCCTGGGATCGGAAGCGGACGGTCTCGCCGTACTCGGTGAAAGGCACATTGAAGACAACAATCCGACCCCGGACCTCGGCGGCCCGCTGCGCCAACTCGGCAAAATTGGTCACCACGCTGACCGGAGCGGTGATGCCACCGGGCGGCGTGCCCACACTGCCACCCAAGCCCAACATCGGAAGTCGTTCACGGCGGGGAGACAGCATCTCGACCGACTCGATTCCGCGTTCCCAGCGGGGCACGACCACCGGTTCCCCGTGGACATTCTCTAACCCGTCGCGGCGCATCCGCTCCAAAATCCAATCCACGGCGGATTCCAGAGCAGGTGACGCACTCGGGCGCGCTCCAAAGGTGTCGCACAGTTCAGCCAAGCGATCCCAACCCTCACGGGAAGCACTCATGGCGGACACCAGGCGATCCATCGCCGCACGGGTGTCGGGTGGCAGGGCGGTTTGAAGTGGAGCCTTGGCTGGAGCCAGGGAACGCCAGCGAATTTGGCGCAAAGCGGCCGTGGTGCTCCAGGAGGCCAACCCCAAAGGCTTGCAGCGCTCGATCTCGCCCTCGCGCAGGGATAGAGTCTTGCCGCGCGTGTCCAAATCGATGATTTGCTTGCCGTCGAGCCACACCGCCACGTTGGTGCTCACCACGCGCAACTTCAGCGCATACCAACGACCGCTTTCAAAACGTTCCAAGTGCGTGGTGCTGTTGCTGTTGGCGGACTCGCCGTCGATGTTGGACAGGCCCACCACACTGCCACCCCAGCCCCCGACGATGAGCGACAAGTGATTGGTACCCACCGGGAAGGTCAGGCCGCAGAAGAAATCAATCCCCAGAACCCGTTGGGCCTCGAGCGAAAGCTCGTAATCGACGGTAGGAAAGTCGTTGGTCCAGTTCACACCGGTCAGGATGCCTTGGTTGAGGATCAAAGTGCCGTCGCGCACCTCCACCTCACCGGCACCGGCAAAGGGGGTGCTGGCCCATCCCGCCTGGGTCTTGCCGTCAAAGAGCGGTGTCCAGGTTTCTTCGGCGGCCATCAACCCACACGGCATCCTCACGATGGCCAACAACCATCCCAACACCCAAAGACGGCCCTTCCAGTGGTTCATACGGACACCATGCCCCGGGTCGGGTTCCTGCACAAAGCAGAAGGCGATTTGAAGGAGGTCTGCGAGTCCGAATTCGGCGTGTCTTCCCGGCGGCTCGCGCTCCTGATACGGTATTGGCCTCGTGACCGAAACGGCTGCCCTCCCTCCGCTGAAACTGCCCGAACTGCTGGCTCCCGCCGGTGACTGGGACTGCGCCCGTGCGGCCGTAGAAAACGGCGCCGATGCCATCTACTTCGGTCTCGACCGCTTCAACGCCCGCATGCGGGCCCAGAACTTCACCGAGGCCGACTTGCCCGCGCTCATGGAGTTCCTGCACCGACGCGGCGTCCGCGGCTATGTCACCTTCAACACATTGGTCTTCACCGATGAACTGACCGACGCAGAGGATTATCTGCGCTCGGTCATCTCGGCGGGCGTCGATGCCGCCATCGTGCAAGATGTCGGCATCTGCCGACTGATCCGCAAGATCTCACCCGATTTCCCCATCCACGGATCCACGCAACTCACCGTCACCAGCCCGGCCGGCGTGGAGTTCGCCCGCTCGCTGGGTTGCGAGCTGGTGGTGCTGGCCCGCGAGAATTCCATCCGGGAGATCGAAGCCATCCAAACCGCCCAACGCGATCAAGCCTCGTTGGCCGGAACCCCGGCACCATTGCCGTTGGAGGTCTTCGTGCATGGGGCATTGTGTGTCGCCTACTCTGGACAATGCCTGACCAGCGAGTCTCTCGGTGGCCGCAGCGCCAACCGCGGCGAGTGCGCCCAGGCTTGCCGCATGCCCTACGAGCTGGTCTCTGACGGCCAGACCGTGGATCTTGGAGACCGGCGCTACTTGCTCTCGCCCCAGGATCTTTCCGGGCTCGAAGTCCTGCCAGATCTCGTGCGGGCCGGAGTCCGATCGCTCAAGATCGAGGGCCGTCTCAAGTCGGCCGAATACGTGGCCAGCATCACCCGGGTTTATCGGCGGGCTCTGGACCAATTGGCCGCTTCAGCATCGGCCGGATCCTCTTCGGAGGCTCGCTACGAACTGGAAATGGCCTTCAGCCGCGGGCTTTACACAGGATGGTTCCGGGGCATCAACAATCAGGAACTGGCCCATGCCCGCTTCGGCAAAAAGCGGGGCGTCTATCTGGGCGAGGTCTCCGCCGTGGGACCCAATGCCGTTCGACTCCGGCTCGAGGGCCCGCTCAAACCCGGTGATGGTGTCGGCTTCGATGCCGGACGACCTGATCTGCCGGAAGAAGGCGGCCGCATTTACGGCGTACGCCCCCTGCGGGATGGCTTCGTGGAGTTGACCTTCGGAAGCGGAGCGGTGGATTTCCAACGTATCGAAGTCGGACACCGCCTCTGGAAGACCGATGATCCCGAGCTGAACCGGGACCTTCGCAAGACCTTTGAAGGCGAGGCCCCGCGGCAAACACGCCCGCTGCGCTTCGAGGTGCATGGCAGCGCCGGAGCGCCCATGACCTTGATCGTGCGGGACAGCGAGGGTCACGTGGTGCAGGTGTCATCATCGATCTTGCTGATGGTGGCGCAGAAGCGGCCCATGACGGTCGAATCCCTCGGCGACTCACTCGGGCGTTTGGGCGGCACGCCCTTCCACCTCGGGGGCATGGAGGTTCATCTCGAAGGCGCACTCATCCTGCCCGTCAGCGAACTCAACCGACTGCGTCGCGAGGCCATTGCCCAACTGGAGATCCTGCGGGCCGCCCCGCGTATCTGGAATCTCCTCCCTGCGGCACCGGAATCCCATTCAGTGGCAGCCGCCGTCCGGCCCGACAGCAGCCCCACAGTCCCATCGACCACAGCCGCGAAGACGCCCGAACTCATCGTGCTGGTGCGTTCGCTGGCGCAGTTGGATGCGGCCCTACGTTGCGGAGTCACCACGATTTACTGCGACTTCGAGGATCCGAAGAAATACCGCGAGGCGGTGACGACCTTTCACACGGCCTATGGCTGTAGCGTCGCTCCCGGAGCCGCACGCCCCGAAATCTGGGTGGCGCCACCCCGCGTTTTCAAACCCGGTGAAGAGTGGATTCTCAAGCAGGTGCTTTCGAGCAACGCCGATGGCTACTTGGTGCGAAACCCGGAGCACCTGCGCTTCTTCGCCGGTCAACGCAGGCGCGGGGATTTCTCACTCAATGTCGCCAACCCGTTGGCGGCCGATTGGTTCATCACGCATCTGCAACTCGAACGCGTGACGGTCAGCTACGACCTCAACGCCGAGCAAGTGGCCGGGCTGTTGCGGGCAGCACCTCCCGAGTGGTTTGAACTGACGCTGCACCAGCACATGCCCCTCTTCCACATGGAGCATTGCGTCTTCTGCGCCTTCCTCTCGCAAGGCACGGATTACTCCAATTGCGGCCGTCCTTGCGACCAGCACGTGGTCAAACTCCGGGACCGCACTGGCGCCGAACACCCGCTCAAGGCCGACAGCGGCTGCCGCAATACGGTGTTCAACGCCCGGGCTCAAACCGGAGCCGAATCCCTGGGCCGCTTCCTCGAACTCGGTGCCCGGGTCTTCCGGATCGAATTCGTGGACGAAACGGCCGAACAGGTGGCCACGGTCATCGGCCGCTATCGGGCCTTGCTCCGCGGCGAGATCACCGGCCAGGCGCTGTGGCAGGAACTCAAACTCTCCAGCCAACTCGGGGTGACCCGAGGCCAGTTTGAAACGACAGAGGCGCGGAAGGTGTTCCCCCGCGCCTCGTCTGATCGCCTCTGAAGGCGTGAACCCTGGACCGGAGCGTTCCGGCTCAGTTCAACGGCTTCCAGTTCACGTAGCGGTAGCGATCCCAGACCCATCGGAAGTCCGGGTTGCGCGCGGTGCCACCGGCCCAGTAGAAGCTGTCTTTTCCGGCACCGGAATCCTTCGCCGCCTTGATGGTCGCGCCGTCCACCCACTTGTGGCTTTCGGAGTGACCGTCTTGGAACCCGAAGGTGCTGACCTGGCCATGGAAGATGGTGAAAGGATCGACCCATCCCGGCGGCGCCGTGTTGATGACCCAAGTGCCCATGTTGTAACCGCGCGAATCGGCCTCCTCGACAAACACCATGCTTTCAGACGGGTTGGTGACCTCGGACTCCTTCTTGTAGGGAATGGAGGCATCCCATTGCCCGCCGTTCATGCCATTGGCCTTGGAATAACTGTCGAAGGCCCATCCCCTGCCTGGGGCCAGCTTCGTGCGCGAATCGCCCGGGCAGTGATAGACTTGATAGCCCGGGCAGTACTGCTGCAGCGGAGCGTTGCTCATGCCGTTGTAGACCCGCCGAAGGGCCTCAGCCTGAGTGATGCCAACAGCGAGGCCCGGCATGGGACTGCGCCAATAGCCACCACCGACCAGGTCCACGACCGCGTTGTTGATACGGACTTGGAGAGGCATCAGGTCGGACTGATTGTCGTTGGAGTACAGAATCCAACCCAGGACGAGCTGCTTTTGATTGCTCACGCAATTGGCCCCAGTGGCCTTCATGCGAGCACGACCCAAAGCCGGCAAGAGCATCCCGGCCAGGATGGCGATGATCGCGATCACCACCAGGAGTTCGATCAAGGTGAAACCGGCACGACGGGCCGGCATAAGAGTCATCTTCATGGGCAGTAGGGTTAGGGAATGCGTCACCCTCGATTTGGGCAAGCCAAAAGAGATTCAAGAATCACAACTTGCGACCGTAGCCAAAACCCGGATGACGAACGCCGTCTGAATGGCAAACCAGACTCGGATGAACTCGGCTGGTTCGAATGGAGGGGTGGATACTGAATTTTTAACCCCTGAAACTAGGAATTTTAGTATTCCGTTTTAAGGAATTTAACCCATGTTTCGTCCATGCTGTCAGTCGTGGACACGAGCGATATTACCGCGGTCCAATGCGAAGTGAATTCCGCTTTTGCGTCCGTTTTTCCACAAGGAGACTCGAGCTTCATTGCTCGAAGCTTCGGTTGGTACGAGCAGCTTTTTCGGGGCAAGTACCCGGGGTATCAGGCCATCGATGCCAGATATCACGATTTTGAGCATACGTTGCAAGGAACGCTCTGTCTGGCCCGCCTGCTGCGCGGACGCCACTTCGCAGGCATCCAACCCCTTCTGACGCCCCGGATCTTTGAATTGGGTCTGTTGGCGATTTTGATGCACGATACCGGTTATCTCAAACGCAGCGATGACCTGAAAGGCACGGGTGCCAAATACACGCTCACGCATGTGCGCCGCAGCGTTGAATTCGCCCAAATTTTACTGTCGGAAAAAGGATTCAGCGCAGAGGACATCCAAGCGGTGCAAAACATGATTCGATGCACCGGAGTCAATGTGAACCTGAACACCATTCCATTCGCTAGCGAATGCGAGAAAGTCACCGGGTTTGCCCTCGGAACTTCCGATTTGCTCGGGCAAATGGCGGCGGCGGATTACGTGGACAAGTTGCCGGCCCTTTATCTGGAATTCAAAGAGGCATCCGAGTTCAAAGAAACCGACGTCACGCCCACGGTGATGTTTCTCAACGCAGACGACCTCATTCGCAAGACGCCGGGATTTTGGAAGGGCTATGTCTGGCCCAAGATGAACCAAGATTTTGGGGGCCTTTACCAGTTTCTGGCCGACCCCTATCCCGACGGTCCCAATGCTTACCTCCATGCCATTGAGGTGAATCTGGCACGTTTGTCCCGACTCTCGGCCACCGAGAAATAGGAGTCAGAACACGCTAGGAGTCAGGTAACGACTTCTGACAGAAAACGCAGCACGGGCTGAAATTCTGCTTCGAATGGCCCGGGCTGCTTTCGCCCTCATCGGACCGGTGAACAACAATCGTTCAGAAGAAGTGCGGGATGAACCGGCTGCCATTGCCGGTGATGCGGGAACGGTCTTCGCGAATGCCCAACCCACAGGCCTCATGGGCCACGATCCAGACGCCGCAAATCGGGTAATTACCGTCGAAGCTCGGAAGTTGCGCCGCCTCCTGTAGGATGAATCCCTCGCTCCCGTAATCGCCGCCGGTTTCCTCGATCCTGTGGTCCCCCCGAAAGAAGGTCACATTGGCTCCCTCACGCGACAGCTTCGGTTTGCGGACGAATTCCCCGCCAAAGCGCTTCCGATTCGCCGGCGTGTCGGCATAGGCGGGCAGCAAGTGCGGATGACCCGGGAACAATTCCCAAAGCACGGGCAAGAGCGCCTTGTTGGAGAGGAGCATCTTCCACAGAGGCTCAATGAACCGGGTCTTCGTGGCGGGCAGGTGCTTGGAGAACTCGTCGGTCCACATCCATTCCCATGGGTAGAGTTTGAAACAGGCCGAGATCTCCCGGCCTTCGAGATCGACGAACACCTTCCGTGCAGAATCAAACCCGATGTCTTCGACGAAGAGCGATCGGGTCTCCAA
>CAMATE010000012.1 GCA_945861075.1 Akkermansia muciniphila | reverse complement strand
CCGACGGTCACGGCGTCGCGATCCTGCTTGGTCTTCAACTCGCGCCAGATCGGGTCCTTCTCATTGCCGGGATGCCCCTGAATGTAGAGCTGGGTGGTGATCAGTTCCTGGCCGCCACGACGGATCTTGAAATGGATGTGCGGTGTCCGAGGCGAATACGGCACAGGCTTGATAGTCCGGAACAAGTACTCCCCGGTGCTTCCAGTCGAGAACCGGCCGAACCCCTGAAATTGCTTGTCCTGACGGGACCGATTCGAGGTGTCGCCCGTGTGCAGGTAAACTCCGTGGGCATCGCACTGCCAAATTTCTACCAACGCGTTGCGCACCGGTTTTCCGCTGGCATCGAGCACCCGTCCGCTCACATAGCCCACCTCACCCACCGCTGGGGTCAGGGCGTTGTTGATGACGATCAGGTCATTGTCGGTGTCGAGCGGCAGATGGTTTGGATAGTAGGGCCCCTCGGTGGCGGAGGGGGTTCGCGTCAGGGCCTCAGCGAAGGCACCAACCGAAGTGAAGCAAGCGGCGACGGCACCGGTCGTCCGAAGGAAATCCCGACGCGTCTTGAGTGGCAGCAGTAGATTCATGGGAGTGAGGACAGCAAACCGAAGACACCCTGCCCTGCCGAGAAGAATCGCCGAGATTTGAGCGATCCAGAGAGTGAGGTGAATTACCGCTATGACGGACTCAACCGCACCAACGAAAACACGGGGAAATTCTTCAAAAGATGGTCGGGGCGGTGAGATTTGAACTCACGACCTTCTGAACCCCATTCAGACGCGCTACCAAGCTACGCTACGCCCCGACCAGATGCTCTTGCGAGCGGGCGAATCATCCAGAAAGCACCCCCATGGGGCAACAGATTCTTCCAACGATTCTTCGCGCGCCCAGGCTCACGGCCCGCAGACCGTAAACCCGAGGGCCTCAAATCGGCTCGGCGATGAGGTCGTAGTCGGTGTGTCCGATGATGCGGACCTTGCAGAATTTCCCGATCGGCACCTTGCCTTGGATATACACGCGGCCATCGATGTCCGGCGCGTCGGCCTCGCCGCGGGCGATGGTGTAGCGCCCCTTGAGGGCCGTCACTCCAGCGTCTTCCCCGCGGATCAATCCATGTTCCCAAGAACTGATGTTGGCCTTGGACAGCTCCTTCGCAGACGCCTCGCCCTCCGTGAGCACCTTGAGCGTCCGGCCGACAAACCCTTCGGCCACGCCCACGGCGACGCGGTGCTGCGCGGCCATGGCTGACTCGCGGCGCTTCTGGCGGGTCTTGGGGGCCAGTTGCTTCTCCATCTTGCCGGCCACGGTGCCGTCTTCGCGGCTGTAGGCGAAAATGCCCAGACGCTCGAAGCGGGTCTCTTCGATAAAATCGGTCAGAGTCTTGAAATGAGCCGCCGTCTCACCCGGGAAACCCACGATGAAGGTCGTTCGCAAGGCAATGCCCGGGATGCCGGCCCGGATCCGGGCGATCAGGTCTCGAATGTACTGCCCCGAAGTCTCGCGACGCATCCGAGCGAGCATGTCGTCGTGAATGTGCTGCAACGGCATGTCCACATACCGAGCAACCTTCGGACATTCGGCGATGGTTTGGATCAACTCGTCGGTCCAATGGGCCGGATGGGTGTAGAGCAGGCGGATCCAGAAATCGCCCTTCAGCGCATTCAACTCGCGCAGCAGCGTACACAGCGTGGTGGCATCGACCGGCAGGGCCTCGGTGGCCGCTTTGAAGCGTTCCGGCGAGGAGATGGCCCGGCTGTGATTGGCACGAAGGTCGAGCCCGTAATAGGTCGAATCCTGGGAGATGAGGTTCAGTTCGCGCACGCCGTCGGCGATCAAGGCCTTGGCCTCGGCCACGATGTCGGCCTGCGCCCGGCTGCGGTGCGAACCCCGCATCCGCGGGATGATGCAGAAGCTGCACGGGTGGTTGCAGCCTTCGGCGATCTTCACATACGCGAAGTGTTTCGGCGTGAGGCGAAAACGCGGAGTCTCGAACTGCGGAATGTAGTTGGGCCGAACCGTGACATCGACCGAGGGACCGGCCGGCTGCGGGGCGGCGGTCAGGGCGATGCGGCTCTTGCCGAAACGATCGGTGCCGCGGAGGGCCGTCTCTTCGGCGTGGTCATGGGCTGGGGCCTGTTTTTCCAACTCCTTGAGACGTCCTTTGACGCGGGCTCCCTCAGCGACCTTCGGAGTCGTCGCCTCAGCTTCCACTCGCGAGGCCCGCTTGGCGATGGCCTCATTGACCAGCGCACCCACCTGCTCCACTTGGTCGATGCCCATGAACACATCGACCTCAGGCATGAGCTTGGGCAGTTCGTCGCGATAACGCTGCGGCATGCATCCGGAGACGATGAGCGCTTGGCCGCGGTGCGAGGCCTCGCGCAGCGCGTTGTGTTCCAGGATGGTGTCCACAGACTCCTCTTGAGCAGCGTCGATGAAGGAGCACGTGTTGACGATCACCGCATCGGCCTGCGACGCATCATTGACGATCTCGATCCCCTCCTTGAGCAGCGAGCCGAGCATGATCTCGGCGTCCACCAGGTTCTTGGCACATCCGAGGGAAATGAGTCCCACACGGCGGGGACGGGCGGTCGTTTTTTTCGGCGCAGTCGGCGTCTTGCTCACAGACCCTGATCTTAGCGGCTCGGCTCAAAGACCAGCAATCCTGCAGAATTTTTTGACCAACCCACCCAATACCGGATCACTGCCGCTCGTACTCACCCTTGTTCACCCGCTTGAAGACCGAGAACCCGGCTTTTTTGGCATCGGTGGTCGACAGGGGCTTGAGGTGATGGGGCGTGCTGAAACCGGAGATCACCTTGCGGACCGGCTTCTTGCAGGCCGGGCACGCGGTGAGTTCAGGCGCGGTGATCGGGCGCCGGAGGGTGAACTGGCCACCGCAGGCGGCGCAGTTGCCGTCACACAGTTCGTATTCGTACAAGGGCATGAGTCTCTCGTCGGGAATCGAAAACCACTCCAGTGGTTGGGAAGCCCGAAAGAACTCAGCCCCCACGACCGCCCCGACCCGGGCAACGTGACGGGTTTTCCACCGGGAGCAATTGTGGAAACGGCATGACAGCCTGCGGTGAGGGATCACAGTCTCTGGGCAACAACATGACCGAGCTCGTCATCCATTCCACGAACTTGCCCGAGGCCGCCATCGTCGCCATCGGGAATCATTTGGGCCGCTCGCCTGATTCGAGGCGCGGGCCATCGGCACGCTGGAGCCAGGTCGCTGCAACCCCGGAACTGCAAACCATCGCCGAAGCGCATCGAGTGGACATCGCCTTCGTTCCGGCCAACCGCCGACGCGCAGATTTTCGCCTGCTGGTCATGGACATGGACTCGACCCTCATCACCATCGAGTGCATCGACGAGATCGCCGACCGCATCGGCGTGAAGCCCCAGGTCTCGGCCATCACCGAGGCGGCCATGCGTGGTGAACTCGACTTTGCTGGCGCCTTGCGCAAGCGGGTCGCCTTGCTCGAAGGCCTGGAGGAATCCGCGCTGCAGGCCGTGTACGAGGAGCGCCTACGTCTCTCGCAAGGAGCCGAAACCCTCCTTCAGGCCGCTCGGGAGTCCGGCTGGAAAACGCTCCTGGTGTCCGGCGGATTCACCTTCTTCACCGACCGCCTTCAGGCGCGTCTTGGGCTCGACTATGCGGTGGCCAATACCCTCGAAATACAATCAGGCCGGCTCACGGGCCGAGTTCTTGGCGACATCATTGATGCCGAACGCAAGGCGAACGAGCTGCGGGCTCTGGCCTCGTGGATCGGCGTGGACACCACCCGCGCCATCGCCATCGGAGACGGCGCCAACGACCTGAAGATGATGGGTGCAGCGGGTATGGGCATCGCCTTCCGAGCCAAGCCCGTGGTGCGTCAACAGGCCACGCACGCCCTCAATTTCAGCGGACTCGACGGTGTCCTGAACCTCTTCGCCCAAGATTAAAGCGGTTCGGAACGTTCGGCCTCCACTCCCGTCGGATCATCGAGGATTCATGGTGGGCTTGAGGGGCTGGGCCAGATCCGGGACGTCCACGCCCACCTCGGCCAACCCGGATTGCAAGGCGTCGAGGTCCCACAAGTACGAGGCGTGAACCACGCTGGAACCGATCAGACGCCGTCCACGCGCATCCCAACTGAGCGAGACGAAACGGAGTTTCTCGGGTAGCCGCAGTTGGGAAATCGTGGATCCATCTGAGGCTTGCAGCAGGTGGATGGATCGAGTTCCCAAGGCCACCGCGAGCCGTTGACCATCCGGGGTGACGGCCGCACGACCGTAGGTGCCCACCGGATCGAGCAACCGCCGCCACAGGATCTTTCCCGAATCCACATCCCACGCCACGAGCCCATGAGTCATGGCGCCAAAGACCTTGCGCGAAATCGGGCAGAAGACCAATTCACCGGCCTCGCCCAAGGCGGACAACTCCGCCGGGTATTCCAGCAACCGCAGCCGGAAACCATCGTCGCGGACGATCACTGCCGGAGCCGCGTTCAATCCCCAACTGCCCAGCAGCTTCCCGCCTGAATGAACCGATCCAATGGCACTGCGCGCCGGCACATCGACGGATTTCCAACGCCCTTGATCATCGCACCAGAACGATCCATTGGTCGACACAAGCCAGGCTTCACCCGAAGGGGCAATGTATCCACGGCCCGAATTCGGGAGACGTTGGCGTTCGATCAATCGCAACCGGGGGCGCAGTGAATCACCCTCGACGGCCAGCGCGATCCGATGGCTCAAGCTCAAGGCCCAAAGCCGCGTTCCGTCGGCGGAGAACGACAAGTGCTGAATCATGTCCTCGTCGGAAGGCCAATGAGCAGCCTCCTTGCGCCCTGACTTGGGGTACAAGCGAACACCGTCGTAGGAACCGCTGGCCCATCGGTCTCCCGCCGGATGAAAGCGCACCACCGCAGGCCCCGCATTGGTCTCGGAAGCGACAGCCGGCGGAACCTCCGGAATCACCGACCATCCGGTGGGCGGATCAAACCGGATCAACTCCCATTGAAACTCATCCTTCCAGGCGATCCACCTCCCGTCCGGCGACCATTGGATGGCCGTGCCGGCACCGGCATACTCCGAAACCGCCGTCTCACTGGACCAGTCCCAGATCCGGGAACGGCCGTTGTAGCCGGTCGAAAGCACCCAGGACGAATCCGGCGAGAAGGCGATGCCAAAAATCTGATGATCCTCTTTCACCAGACGCTTCACAGGAATTTGAGGGCGATCGAATCGGCCGATGAAGATCTGCATCTCGGAGGAGGTTTGAACAAGGTCACCGTCAGAATTCCAACCCAACATCTGGACCGCTTCACCCGGAGGCAGATCTATCCGCCGTTCCACCCGAGCCGAATCGAGATGGGCAAAGCGCACGATGGGATTGGTGGCATTGATGACTGCGGCCCATCGACCGTCGGATTTGACCACGAAATCATGAGGTGGAACCCCCACCGCAATGCGGCGGGCAGGCCCTGGGTGGCCGATGGGCAGGAGATCCAACGACTCATCGGCTCGACCCACCAGCAACCAACGCCCATCTGGAGTAAACTCGCGACCGAGGTACTTGGGGTCGATCCGAACCTGGAGCATGGATTGCCCATTGGCTCTCGATACCACGTGGTTTCGTTCCCCCGAATCACGCACCAGCAACCACCGGCCATCGAGGCTGACCGAACTGATGAACTCCAGATTCAAGCCCGGCACTGGCGGTGGAAGATACGTGGCTTGTCCTCCCTCGCGAACGGGCATTCCTTCAATCCAACCATTGGTTTGAGCGCGAAACAGTGTACGCAGTTCAGGATCGAAAATACCCACCGCATGCGACAAGCCACCCACGGGCCAGCGACGCGGTTGAGCTGGATCGAGGCGTGACGGTGGGCGCCACGGTGTCTTTTCGGACACCATTTCCGGCACCATCAGTGCACCGGCCACCAAGTCTCGCAATTCTGGTTGATCGGAACGCAATGCAATGGCTTCTCGCAGCGTGTTCAGTGCCCGCGACCGCTTGCCAGGTGCATCATCGTTGAGGATATCGCGCGCGCGACTCACCAAAAGCGCCACCTGTTGGGATTCGGATTCCCGGCGACGCGCTTCAGACTCGCGCCATCGCATTCGCTGTGTGGCCCACACCCCCAACCACAACACACCCACCACCGCCGCCATCACCAATGCCCGCAGAAGCCGACGTTTCCGTCGTTCCCGGACCCGCAGTTGGCGAACCGATTGACCTCCCCGCAACAGGAGCAATTCGTTTCGCAATTCTGCGGCATCGCGGTGGCGGCGAGCTGGATCGCGGGCACCAAGCCGGAGCACGATTTCCAGGAATTCCCACTCCACGGTATGTCCCGGCTGGAGCCATTCCGGCGGGGTCGAGGGATAATCCGCCAAACGGCACCCGGTGCCTATTTCGTAGAGCACCATTCCCAGGCTGTAGAGATCGGCCGCCGGAAGCCCCGGTCCTTCAGGAGCGATATAACCGGCGGTACCCACACAACTCGACCCTTCACGAGCTTCGCTCACCAAGCCCACGTCCGCTAGGCAGGCCCGACCACGCAGGTAGATAATGTTGGAAGGTTTGATGTCCCGATGCACCAAGCCGGTCCGATGGAGTGCCTCCAACGCATCAGCCATAGCCAGCCCAACCTCGACGCACTCTGCAATGGGAAGGCAACCCCGAGTGACCAAATCAGCACGCAAGGTGTGCGCCTGATATCCGCTGCCTCGATGAGCCGTGGATTCTCCCGTCGTCGCCCGATCCCCCTCGGTTTCTGAGGGCATCGCATCAGCCAGCTCCATCACCGAATAAAAGAACCCCGCCGCATCATCCCGGCCCACCTGAAGAATGGGCATCAAACTGGGAGAGCTGCGTGAAATCGGCTCGTACCGACGAATCCCTTCGAACTCCCGATCGAAGGGCTGAGCACTCTCAAAGGAAGACCGCCGGATCACCTTGATGGCTCGAGCCGTCCCCAACACCGTCCGCCCCAGCCAGACATCGCCATAAGCACCGGATCCGATCACCTCGACCAACACATGATCCGGGATCACCGGGATTTCACTCTGTCGAGGAGGGGGACGCATAGGGATTTCAGTCCTCAGACTCCTCTTGCTTGAGTCGCCCCAATTCCACCCGCAGCAACTTGCCCACCCGATGTTTGGCCAGATAGACGGACATCGCCGAAGTTTGCAAATTCGCCACCACGGTCGAAATGGGCACCTCCCTCAAGACATGCATCTCGTAAATCAGGTACTGCTTCTCCGTCACCTGCTCCCGCACCTGGTCGAGCGCCCGTTTGATCAAATGCCCCTCCCATTCCGAGGCCCACAACCGATCCAAATCCGGTCTGTTGGGATCTGGTGAATCCACCAATCCAGTGTCGCTCGGGGATTCCGGTGGGGGTGTCGGGGACACAATCCGATGCCATCGCGCCTCCTGACGATGACGATCCACGATCCTCCGGCGCACCACCGTTAACAAAAACGCCCGAAAACTCCCCTTGGATCGATCATAATGGAACCGGGGCATTTCCTTGGCCAAAGACACCATGGTGTCCTGCACCACATCCTCGGACTCCACCTCCGAAAGGCCTGACTTGAGGCAAACGGAATAAATCAACCGCCAGTAGATCTCGAAAAACTCCCGCCACCCGTCCTGATCGTCGTGATCTTTCAGCCGCAAAAGCAGGCTCTGTCGTGTCGCATAGAGAGCCGGGTCATCAATTGGTTGGGCCATCAGCGTTGGAGTTACTTCGTTTATTACAGTTGTTTTTAGGTATCTTCAACGGTTTTGTCTCAAACCTTCAAAAAGGGGCTCAACGCGAACCAAGTTCCGCCTTCCGCCTTGCATCCGGCGACGTTATCCTCCGACATGCTATTTTCTGAACTGGGTCTGCAATCGGCGATGCTCGATGCCGTTGCGGAGCTCGGTTACAAGGAACCCACGCCGATTCAGGCTGGAGCCATCCCGCGGATTCTTGAAGGGCGCGACGTCATCGGATCAGCACAAACCGGCACCGGGAAAACCGCGGCCTTTGCCCTTCCGATCCTGAGCCAATTGAGTTCGCATGCCCCGGGCCCACGGTGTTTGATTCTCGAACCCACCCGCGAACTGGCCGTTCAAACTTACGAGAATTTCGAGAAATTCGCCAAATTCACCAACCTGCGAATCGGTCTGATTTACGGTGGCGTCGGCTACGGCAAGCAACGCGACGACCTCAAGCGCGGCATGGATGTCATCGTCGCAACCCCGGGAAGATTGATCGACCATCTCGGTGAAGGGGCCGTGCGTTTGGATGGAGTGAAGTTTCTCGTCCTCGACGAAGCCGATCGCATGCTCGACATGGGGTTCCTCCCCGATGTCCGCCGCATTGTCCTCAAGTGTGGCAAGGATCGTCAGAGTTCCCTCTTTTCGGCGACCATACCTCCGGCGATCGAGACACTGATCACTTGGGCGATGCGGGACCCGGTCACCATTGAAATTGGTGCGCGTCGGTCGGTCGCCGACACCGTCAAGCATGTCCTCTATCCGGTGGCCGAACTTCAGAAACCGGCCCTGTTGGTCTCATTGCTGGAGCGGGTTCAATGGGAGAGCGCCATCGTCTTCTGTCGCACCCGTCGCGATGCCGACTCTGTGGACTCACTCCTTCGGCGCAACAACCACAAAGCCGCCGTCATCCACTCCGACCGCTCGCAGAAAGAGCGTGAACAGTCCTTGGAAGGCTTCAAAAGCGGTCTTTATGAGGTGCTTGTTGCTACCGACATTGCAGCACGCGGTCTCGACATCGCCGATGTCTCCCATGTCATCAACTACAACGTACCGGAGCACCCGGAGGACTACGTCCATCGGATTGGTCGAACCGGTCGAGCTATGAGCTCCGGAGATGCCTTGACCCTGTTCTGTGCCGGTGAAGCGGCCCAAGTAGCCTCCATTGAGCGGTACATCGGCAAAAAGGTAGAGCGCGTCAAACTCTCCGACTTTCCCTACACTTACACGGCTTTGTTCGATGAGGACAAACTTGGGCCTGCCACCGGTCGCAAGACTTTGGGGGCACGGGTAGGAAAAGGTTATTTCTTCGGTCCCTCAAGACGGCGCTGATTTCGGAAATCAGTTGGAACACCTTGACCGGCTGAGACCACCGAAGAGTTCCGACACAGCTTTCAATTTCATCCAAGCAGGATTCCTACGGACGCCCGACACCATTCCGATTCTTCTATTGGGAAAGTGGGTAGGAGCCAATCTACGATCCTGTTCGTCGAGCCCACCTTTCTTAGGGGCCGTCGGTATACCCCTGATTTTACAAGGGTTTCCTGAGTTGCCTGAGATTGCCAAGCGAAGGAGCCGGCCGCGCCACGTGGTTGTGGTTCTTTCGATAGCGAGAGGACACAAAGCTAGAATGGCTCCCCTAGAAGAGCGGAGACTCGCAGGGATTTCTTGGAATGATCCATCGTTGAAATAATCCAGACAGATGAACCACTCCATCGACCTGGTGCCTCATCGACCTGGTGCCTCATCGACCTGGTGCCTCATCGCTAGAGGCTCAAGTGACATTCACCTCAGTTTCCGTTTTTGTCAGCGAAGGTATGAAGACCGTGTGGTGGCGTGGGCGGATCCCAAACACCGTCGGAGGGTGGCGCTTTTGTGTTGCTGCAATTAAGTCCTGAAGCTGGATTCTGCTGTAGGATGACGAATACGGCTCTAGGAAAAAGCCTGTTCGATGAATGTTCTGCAATACGCCCTACCCCACCACATCCACCCTGAGATCGCGCAACGCCATGAGGCCTGGCAGAGGCACAGCCCGGATAGGGCGTGCCCCGCTGCGGCGACGTGGGCCAAATCGTTCCCGGTACCGCTCGAACACCCCGTCCACAAACCCCTTCGACCCCAGCACCACGCCATCGGTCAGGTGACGGATCCGTAATCGCAGCACCTCTCCAGGACTCAACTTCCCACCGTCCCGCAATGCCGCCCGGATCGCATCCCGATCCAGCGCCTTCTTCTTGCTGTGTCCCGAATCCACCGAGCGCAGCAGCAGCCCAGTCCGATACTCCGCGGCTGCTTCACCCCATGTCTTGCCATTCAAGAAACTCATCAACCCTCGCCGAATTCGACCATTCCCACCGGCCACCGCAGCTGCGTAGCCGCAATGGCGGTATTCCTTCGGATCCTCCACCAACCCAGCCCGCACCGGATTCAAATCAATGTACGACGCCACCGTTTGGACCGCTTTCGGGCAATCCTCCACCAGCACACTCTTGAAACGTTCCGCCCACAGCGTCCCAAAGCGTTCGCTCTGGCGGTTGAACCACCGACTGAACCGCTGCTTGAACTCCTTCATGAACACCGAAACATCGCCCATCCGCCTCAGCAGCGTCTCCCGCACATGCCGATCAATCCGCCCCCGCTGCTCCAACCCTTCCCGGGCCAATGAGCTCAACAGCCCCTTTTTGCCGTAGAATCCTTCCGCTCGCTCCAGCAACTCCCTATCGGAAAGCTCTCGCGGCTCCGGCACCCGGATCAGCAAGTGGAAATGGTTGGCCATCATGCAATACGTGATCACTTCCAGGCCACAGAACGCCGACAGCGCCATCAAAATCTCCGACATCTTCTCCCGACACGCCTCATTCAAGAGCTTCTCCCCAGCCACAGTCCGCGAAATGCAATGGTACACCGCCGCATTCCCCGCCTGCCCCTTGATCCGCGCCAACCTCATACCGCCAACCTAAGCAGAAGCTCCAAGCTGTCAATTACTTTGAACCTGTCACTTTATTTAGTTCGTTGACACTGTTTGGATAGGTGGCGGACAGTTGGAAAGAATTTATGGCTGAGCCGAAAGAAAATCCGCTGATGGAGAAGATCGTCAGCTTGTGTAAACGACGGGGGTTCATTTTCCAGTCGTCGGAAATCTACGGGGGTATCAATGGTTTCTGGGACTTCGGGCCGCTGGGTGCTGAGTTGAAACGGAATGTGAAGGAACTCTGGTGGACCTCGATGACCCGCCTTCGGGACGATGTGGTGGGGTTGGAGGCCACCATTATCATGGCTCCACAAATCTGGAAAGCTTCAGGACACGTGGACACGTTCAGCGATCCGATGTGCGATTGCTTGCTGACGAAGAAACGCTTCCGGGCGGATCAAATCGAGCCGCAGTCAGGTCAGGTTTTCCACTATTCAGGTGCCAAGGATGCCACCAGCGGCAAGGAAAGCATCGAGCCTTTTTCTGTCCTTTTACCCGCGGGAAAACCTCCGGAAAGCGCCCGGAATGTGGCGGGCCAGTTTTACGCCTCGCGGGGGATCACTCAGCCCACTCTCTCCGGGGAACGAACTGAGAAGGCGGAGAACACGACGCGATACAATCCCGAGAACGGGGCGCAACTGACCGATCCGCGACCGTTCAACTTGATGCTGCAAACTTACGTGGGCCCCATCCAGTCGGATGAGAATATCGCTTACCTTCGACCGGAAACGGCTCAAGCCATCTTTGCTCAGTTCAAAAATGTTCATGAGACCTCACGACAGAAGGTTCCGTTTGGTATCGGCCAAATCGGCAAGGCGTTCCGGAATGAAGTGACTCCGCGGAATTTCATCTTCCGCTCAAGAGAGTTTGAACAGATGGAGCTGGAATTCTTCATCAAGCCCGACGAAGCCATCGAGGCAATCCACGGCAGCGTGGCCACCGTGGCGGAATCAGGCCATCCGGGTGAGCCTCAGCCCAATTGGGGTTGGCAAGCTTGGCACCGGTATTGGGTGGAGGAACGGGTCCGCTTCTATGAGGGAATCGGTCTCTCACGCGATTCGTTGGGATTCCACCACCAAACTCCGGAGGAATTGGCGCACTACGCCCGAGCCTGCACAGATATCCTCTACAAGTTCCCGTTCAGCAAACGCGATGAATCCGGTGAGGTGAAGGGCGATGAGTTGGAGGGGATTGCGGCCCGAAGCGACTTCGACTTGAGCCAACACGAACGGCACTCCGGCAAGTTGATGGGGGTGTTCGATGAGGAACTGCGCACGGCTTGGGGCAAGTTGCCTCCCGAGAAACAATCCGAACTGGCGGGACGTTATTTCGCCGCCCGCCTGAAGTACCTGACGAAGTCCGGTGTGCCTCAAGAAAAAGCCGAACTGGATGCCAAGGAAGACGCCGAGGGTCTGGGCAAGGGTCAGTACATACCCCATGTGATCGAACCCTCCGCGGGCGTCGATCGACTCATCCTCGCGCTGATTTCCAACGCCTTCCAGGAAACGACCTCCACTGACGACAAGGGCAAGAGCGAAACCCGCACGGTCATGAAATTCCATCCCCGGGTGGCGCCGGTGAAGGTGGGGATTTTCCCTCTCCTGAAGAACAAACCGGAATTGGTGGCCAAGGCCCGCGAGGTGTTCCAGACACTGCGAGGACAGATGATGTGCTTCTACGACGACGCAGGTGCAATTGGTCGCCGCTACGCCCGGCAGGACGAAGCCGGAACCCCCTTCTGCGTCACCATCGACTTCGACACACTGGGCGAAAAGCCGGAGCTCCTCAACACGGTGACCGTGCGCCATCGCGATGACGGCAAACAGGAACGCATTCCGATCGCCGAACTCCAAGGCTGGTTGTTGGCTCGAGTGAAATAACCGACGACACCCAAGATCCCCTTCTCTAACCAGCAACGGATCCCCACCCAACTCGGTGCATCCGTTCCGGCGAAACATCCGGGACACAACTCAGGGCGTCCCTAAAGATCCGGGAAATCATCGCCGCCGCTTGTCATCCGACGGGCGGCGGCGATTGTATTGCGTCATGAAATCTTGGTCTTTGGGAACGGTGCTGGCTCTGGCTCTCACTCTGTGCGGATGCAGCTCCTTTGAATCCCGATGGAACGCCGCTCCATCGACCAGCGCTGACGGGGTATCCGGACGCTGGATCGGCACCTGGCAGAACACGAACAACGCCCACGGTGGTCCGCTGCAAGCCGTTCTGATCGCCAAAGGATCCAACGACTTCTCTGCCTATTTTCACGCAGGATGGGGCAAACGCTCCGGCACCTTCCAAACCCCCATTCAGGGCTCTCGAGAGGGCGACACATTCCGGTTCACAGGCTCCAAACGAGTCTTCGGTGTGAAAATCAAAACGTCGGGAGTCATTCAGCCTGATGAATTCAACGCTTCCTACGATAGCCGATTCGACAGCGGAACCTTCACCCTGAAACGCCCGTAACTCCCCGAAGGTGCCATACCTGTGCCTACGAAATAAAAATGGCGGTGATGCCGGCCGATGCCCTTGAGGGCTCAGTACCAACACCACCGCCTGAAAAAAACCCCACCATGGCCGTTGGAGACGGGCCCCTTCTTACCGAAGGAACCAGGTGGGAGCAGCGGGTGCTTCGCCGCCTTCCTGTAAAGGAGGCATGGCTTTGTCGCACTTAAAACCGCTTTGATGCTCCCGTATTAGGAATTAGGTCGAGGGACACTGTCTCGATACACGCACCGGGCAGGGAAAACTTTAAAGATCAAAAATCCGCCCTCTTCATCGGTCGAAACCCCCTCTCAGGCAAGCCGTTTTCCGCCTTTTTGCTGAGGACCTGTTGCCTCAAAACTTTTGACACCCTATAGGATTGGCTTGTCGGTAGGGAATGAACTGGAAGGTAGCCGAAGTACTGTTGCTGCGATTGCGGCAGCGGCACACGGGACGCAGTCGCGGGGGGCATAAGCGGATGATCGACGTTGCTACGGCGAGACAGCCCACGCCGATTCATGCCAAAGCCGTTGGCAATCCAACCAGCTCGCTCCGACGGGCTCAGTCACTCCGACCCACCCATCTCAGCTCACGATCGGTTGGATCACATTGCCATGCACGTCGGTGAGACGGTAGTCGCGCCCCTGAAAACGGAAGGTCAACCGCTCGTGATGGATGCCCAATTGATGGAGCGCCGTGGCCTGGAGGTCGTGCACATGCACCGGGTTCTCGGCGACGTTATAGCCGAAATCATCGGTCTGGCCGTAACTCATGCCCCCGCGGATACCACCGCCCGCCATCCATACCGAGAAACACCGGGGGTGATGATCCCGCCCGTAGTCGGTGGCCGTGAGCTTGCCTTGCGAATAGTTGGTTCGCCCAAACTCGCCGCCCCAGATCACCAGAGTGTCATCCAGCATACCTCGCTGCTTCAGATCGGTGATCAGCGCATATGAAGCGCGATCGACGTCGCCGCACTGCCGCCGGATGCCACCGGGTAGGCCTCCATGCTGATCCCAGCCCGGATGATAAAGCTGGATAAACCGCACATCGCGCTCGGCCAGACGCCGCGCCAACAAGCAGTTCGCCGCGAAGGTTCCCGGGTTCTTCGCCTCCGGCCCGTAGAGTTCAAAGACACTCTCCGGCTCGCCCGACAAGTTCATCACATCGGGCACGCTGGTCTGCATGCGAAAGGCCATTTCGTACTGGGCCACCCGGGCATTGATCTCCGGATCGCCCAGGTCCCGGAACTGCAAATGCTCCATCTCGGCCCAACGGTCGAGCAACCGACGCCGACTTTCTCCAGAGACCCCGTCGGGATTTTGGAGGTACAGCACCGGATCCTTCCCCGATCGGAACAACACGCCTTGATGCTGACTCGGCAAAAACCCATTGCCCCAAAGGCGCGAGTACAACGGCTGGTCGATGCGGTCCTTGGAAATCAGAACCACGAAGGCCGGAAGATTCTGATTGGCCGAACCCAACCCGTAGCTGAGCCAGGAACCGAAACTCGGCCGACCTGCGATCTGGGACCCGGTCTGAAAGAAGGTGATGGCCGGATCATGATTGATGGCCTCGGTGTGCAGCGAACGGATGACGCACAAGTCGTCGGCGACCTTGGCAGTCCAGGGCAGCAACTCGCTGATCCAAGTCCCCGACTGGCCGTGACGGGCGAATTTGAAGACCGACCCCGCCATCGGCAGCGTCGCCTGCTGGGCCGACATCCCGGTCAAGCGCTGCCCCATGCGCACACTGGCCGGAAGATCCTCGCCGGTCCGCTTCACCAACTCGGGCTTGTAGTCGAAGGTCTCCAACTGCGACGGACCGCCGCTCATGAAGAGGTAGATCACCCGCTTGGCCTTGGGCGCCATGTGCCCGGCCGGCAAGATGCCAGAAAAAGGTCCAGCCGCTCCGGCTCGGGCTTCACCAGCCATCAGGCCACCAAGGGCCGCTCCTCCCAGGCCCAGACCAAAGCGACCGAAGAAATCGCGGCGGTTCATGCGGAAATCAACTTGAGAGCAGTTCATGGTGATTGGAGTTCAGAACGGTGGGAGTTGTGTTTCCGAGCCTTCATCGGCGCATCACGGCTTCATCATGGTTGAAGAGCAACTGAGCCAAGACGGTCGCCGCCGCCAACTGGGCCGGCGGATGCTCTCCCAAGACGGGTTTTTCGCCCACTTTCAGGAGACGTTCGGCCGCAGCGATGTCTTTCTGGAAATGAGCCACCTGCTCATCGAGCAGGCGCATCATCACCGACACCTCATCCTTCGAGGGCCGGCGACCGGTCACCAACGCAAAGGCATACCGGACCCGCTGCTCCGACCCCACGCCGCCTTCACGGAGCGTCCGCCCGGCCACATGGCGGGAGGCTTCAACCATCTGAGGATCATTCAAGAGAACCAAGGCCTGCAGTGGCGTGCTGGTGGCCTGCCGACGCACGACACAGTAGCTGCGATCAGCCGCGTCGAGCGTCATCATGGAGGGAGGCGGCACGGTGCGCTTCCAGTAGGTGTAAAGGCTGCGCCGATACAAATCGTCGCCCTTGCCCACCTGGTAGTGCCCGCCGCCCATGGTCATCTCCCACAATCCATCGGGATGGTACGGCTTCACACTCGGCCCACCAATCTTGTCCACCATCAACCCGCTGACCATCAGCGCCTGATCCCGTAGCATCTCCGCGGAAAGCCGCCGCGCCGGACCCCGGGCCAGCATCCGATTGTCGGGATCGGTCGACCATTCCTTCGGCTTCACATTCGAAGTCTGGCGATAGGTGTCGGAGGTGACGATCAGGCGTTGGAGATCCTGAAGATTCCATGGCCTGATCCCCAGCGACTCGTCTCCCCGTACAAAGGTCACAGCCAACCAATCCAGCAACTCGCGATGGGTTGGAGAAGCTCCCTGCAGTCCGAAATTGTCGGAAGTCTCCACCAGACCTTTGCCGAAGAACTGCTGCCAAACCCGATTGACCGTGACGCGCCCCATCAGCGGATGGGAAGGATCGAGCAGCCATTGTGACAGGCCCAAGCGATTGCGCGGGGCACCGGCCGGAAGCCGCCCGATCGCAGCCGGGGTTTCCATGGTCACCGCTTCCCCGAGTTGATCGTAGGCGCCGCGCCGCAGGACATGGGCCGGCTTCGGGGTCGACATTTCCTCCATGACCATGATGTCCGGAATCGAGGTCACCAGAGCGTTCTCCTCCCGACGGACTGTCAAAAGCGACTCCGCCGCTTCGCGATGGGGTTGGTGCTGGGTGAGCAGGAAGTGACGGAAATGGGAGGCTTCATCGGAGGGCACTTCACGACCCGCCAGTACCGCCGCTTCCAGCGGAGACAACGTCCGATCGAAGACCTGAACCTCGTCCACCTGTCCTTCCTTGAAACCAAAATCCCGCATGCGCTGACCGATGGTCAGGTTCGGCTGCCCATAAGTGATGTCTTTCCAAAGGTGATCCCGGATCACTTCGACTTCAGCCTTCCGACCATCCAGAAACACCTCCAAACCGGCAGCCCGACTGGAGCCGTCGTAGGCGAAGCACACGTGAGTCCAACCCCCGATCGGGGCCTTCTGTCGGGTCTTCACCTTCAAGGCGTTGCCGGGCCACATGTGATGCAACCCCACGGCGATCTGCCCGTCTTCGAGCAAGATCTCATACCCACGACTGCCGGCATCCATCCAGGCCGAGCTGTGATGGATCACGGTTTGTCGGGGCACATGCATGGCCGGACGAATCCACAGGCTGAAGGAAAACGGATCAGCCCGGGAAAAGTGCCCGATGCCCGGCATTGAAACGCCATTTTCACCACTGAGCGACAAGGCTTGTCCCAACCGGCCCGGAACCGATTGGGGGCCCTCGAAGGGCTGCGCCTTGTGGTTGCCCACCGAACTCGGGAACGCATTGGAAACGAGCGAATCGAAGGAGAAATGCGCCACGGCTCCCGTGACTGCGGGAACCTTCACCGAAGCCTTGGAGCGCCAGTCTTCAAAGGCCGACTTCCCAGCTTCACCCACCTCCCGAAGCCGGGACTCCTGGGTCTTCAGGCGCGCCTGGAGATCCTTGAGTTTGGCATCTTGCTCCGGCGTGCTCAAAAGCAATGTCGGCACCGGCATGATGTCGCCGAAGTAAACGCTCTGCCCCGACTCGTCGATGTTCTGAAAGAAGGCGAAGAGTTGGTAGTACTCCTTCTGGGAGATGGGGTCGTACTTGTGGTCATGGCAGCGGGAACACTCGAATGTCATGCCCAGGAAGGCCGTGCCGAAGGTGTTCACGCGATCGACATTGTAGGCCACGCGATACTCCTCTTCGACGATGCCGCCCTCTTCGTTCTGGAGGTGCAGTCGATTAAAAGTGGTCGCCAAGCGCTGCTCTTGGGTGGGGTTGGGGAGAAGATCTCCCGCCAACTGCCATTGCACGAATCGATCGAACGGCAGGTGCCGGTTGAACGCACCAATCACCCAATCCCGCCACGGCCACACCGGACGGTACCGGTCGGACTGAAATCCATGGGTGTCGGCGAACCGGGCCAAATCAAGCCACTCGCTGGCCATGCGCTCGCCATATCGGGGGGACCCCATCAATCGGTTTACCTCCTGAAGGTAGTGCTCGGAAGTGGGGCGACCCTCGTAGGCTACAATTTCCTGAGGAGTCGGCGGCAGACCCGTCAAATCCAGAGACAGTCGACGCATGAGACGTCCCGGCTCAGCCGGCGGTGCCAATCGTTTTCCAGCACCTAGTTGAGCCAAAACGAAGGCGTCGATCGGATTGCCGCTCTTCCAGTTTTTGGGTTTGGGCACTGCCGGCAGCGCCGGTGGAACAAAGGACCAATGCTTTCCCCACCGCCCACCTTCGTTGATCCAGCGTTTGAGCAGACGCACCTGATCGGCCGTCAGCTTCTTTCCCGTGTCCGGAGGCGGCATCACCTCGTCCGCGTCGCTGCTGCCGAGGCGACGAATGATTTCACTTTGTTCGGATTTGCCCGGCACGATGGCCATCTTGCCACTCTTGCCGGCACCGAGGGCTCCTTCCTGAAGATCCAACCGAAGCCCACCCTTGCGACCAGTCGTCGAGGGACCGTGGCATTGGTAGCAGTTCTCCGAAAGGATGGGTTGGATGTCCCGGGCGAAATCGATGTCGACGGCACGCAACCCGACTCCGGTCATCAGTCCGATGCACAGCGCACGCCCAAGCCACGGAATGGAAGCCATGGAGATCACGACGACGAGTGTGGAGTCCTCTTCAATGCAGGCGATGGGAATCTGTGGCCATGCCTTGCCAAAATCGCAGTGTCCCAGGAAAGCAAAACGGGGGTGACAGCCCTGGCCATCACCCCCGTCTTTCGAATTTGCGGGGACTTCCCCAGGGCCCAATTACTTGGCGAAGGCCTTGTTCTGGGGATTGCCGCCGGATTGCAGGTAGGCAATCAAATCGAGCAACTCATCCTGGTTGAGCGGATTGATCATCCCTGCCGGCATCAGAGACACCGGGTAAGGCTTGCGGCTCTTGACCTGATTGAGTGCCACTGCGGTGAACTCCTCCGGATTACGAGGATCGGCGGTCACCACGAGCTTGCCGTTTTCGACATACGCACGACCCACCAGCGAGGAACCGTCGTTCAACTGAACCTCTTCGGATCCGTACTGGTCGGAAATGACCTTCGAGGGCTCGACGATGTTCTCGAGCAAGTCGCGCAAGGTGTAGCGGGAGGCGACGCCCGACAAATCGGGACCCACGCCACCACCGGCCCCGTCGAAGCGGTGGCAGGCGGCGCAACCGACCGAGTTGTACATAGCCTTGCCATTCTCAAAGCTGCGACCCTTGATGCCACCCGAAGCCAGAGCCAACCCCTGCTCCACGGTGTAGGCCTTGCCGGGTCCCTTCGGCGCGGCATAGGTGGGATCACCGCCACTCGCCCGACGGGTGGAGAGTTCCTCGTACGACTTCCGCTCGGAAGCATCGGCAACGGTGGACAAAGCATCCTTGCGGATGTTCTCGATGAAGCCACGGAAGCTGTTGCCGCCCTGCCACGGTGCGGTGCGCGGGAACCAGCTGAAGAACGACTTCCGGAGGGCCGGAGTCCATCCCACCTTGGCCTCGCGCAACAAGTAGGCGTAGGCGATTTGCTCCTGGTTCGGACGGCTGGTGGCCGCCTGCGCAAAAGCGCTGGCATACCCGCGATTGCGATCCAACAGGGCATCGCTGGCGTAGCGCAGGTCTGAGTCGTTGGCGGTGAGCATTAGCGGCACGCTCTTGGCCACGACCGTCGGAGAACCCAAGCGCACCAAGGCTCCCACGAGTTCGCGGTTGAGAAAGCGACTGCCGGACGGATACAGGGCATCCAGCCGCTTGTGGGTGGCCTGATAGGCATCGCCCTCGGGGTTGCCCTGACGAATCAGCGTCAACTGATAGGCACGGACCACGGCCAACTTGGCCGGTTCATCCAGCTTGCTCAAATCGAGCTTGTTGAGGAAGGCCAGCAACCGGTCGCGGTGCTCGGGCTTGCCCATGCGGGCCAGAGCCACAGCGCCCTCGATCGAAGCCCAAGGACGGGTCTCGGTCAGGACGCGGTCAGCCCATTCGGACACCGGACGACGCTCGATGGCGACGCGGGCGGCGTAGCGGACAAAGCGGTCCTCGTGTCCGAGGCTCTTCCACGCCTTGGCCACGGCTTCGGAGCCCGTGCCTTCGAGGTGAAGTTGTTCCAATTCGCGGCGAAGCTTGGCCGCTGCACTCAGTTTCGGAGCCGGGGCCGGAGCGGTGCTGTCCTTGCCCACATAAGTCACCCGATAAACGGCTGACTCGGTGCCACGGCCGCCGATGGCGAAGTACATCGCGCCATCCTTGGGATGAATCACCACATCGGTCAGCGGCAGCGGACGGCCGCTGACGAATTCTTCCTTCACGGCCTTGTAGCCTGCGCCCTCCGGGGTGAGGTGGATGGCGTACATGGTGCCATACGTCCAGTCGTTGGCGAAGATGGCATTCTGGTAGCGCGCCGGGAACTTGGCACCCTGCCCAGACGTCACGCCTGTGGGCGAGCCCGGGCCGATGTCGACGAGCGCTGGCAGGCTATCGGGATAGTAAGTGGGCCACTTGCCGGCTCCGGAACGCCAACCCATGTCGCTGCCGCTGGTAGCCATCGAGACGCGTGTGGGGCGGTACCACGGGCTACCGGCATCCCACTCCATGTCGGAGTCGTAGGTGAACAAATCACCGACGGCGTTGAAGGCGATGTCGTACTCGTTGCGGTATCCGTAGCTGATCAGCTCAAAGGATTTGCCGTCGGGGTCGGTTTTGCAGATGTAGCCGCCGGGCGCGAGGATGCCGCGGGCATGGCCATTGGCGTCCCAAAGGCGGGTGACGACCTGATCTTCATCCCAAGAACGAGCCGCACGGGACAACTCCATGTGCTCGGGCAGCTTGGTGTGATTGCCACAGGCGACGTAGAGGGACTTGCCATCGGGCGAGAGGACGATGCCGTGCGGACCGTGCTCACCACCGCCGTCGATGCGACGGAGCATCTTCTCCTCGTCGTACTGGTCATCTCCGTCGGTGTCGCGCAAACGCCAAAGTCCCTGGCGACCGCCCTGCTCATTGACCATCACGTACAAGCTGCCGAAGGCGTGCAACAAACCGTGCGCACCGCCGACGGCGTTCTTGAGCTTCTCGATGGTTGCCGGAGCGGACGAACCCGGAGCCGCCAACGTCAGGCGGTACAGTCCGCCGCCCTGATCGCAGGCCACCAAACGGCCCTTCGGATCCACGGTCATGCTCACCCAGGATCCTTGTTGGGATTTGGGCACCGCGTAAACCAACTCAGCCCGGAATCCGGGCAGAACCTGAATGGCGTCCGGCGTGATCACCGGCGGCGCAGCCGGCTTACCCGGAGCCGCCGCACCCGCCAAGGCATCGCCCCAGGGGGCACCCCCGTACTTGGCGAGCACCTTGGCCGGCTTCCAGTCGGACTTGCCGGTCACCGAGGCCTCCCAGGTTTTGTCGCTCTCGATGACGGTCTGCTTGCCGTCGTTGTCCTTGAGGGTCAGGCGGGCCACGAAGCCAGCAACATCCCCCTCGTTCTTGCACTCGGCCCGGAGTTCATGCCGTCCGGCCTTGAGCTTGCGGGTCAGGTTGACCTTGGAGGGCTCGCTCCAGTCCGGGTTCGTGACCACCAGTTCACCGTCCAGAAACACCTTCGCGCCATTGTCGCAGGTGATCACCAGCACGGCTTCCTTGAGCGGGCCGGCGACCTCGAAGGATTTGCGGAGGTTCGCCGCGGACTTGCTGTCGGGGCCATCGGCCCAGATCCAGGAGGTTTCGGCATGGATGGGCACGGAGGCCAAGGCCAGCGCGGCCACCAGGGAACGCCACGAGAACTGGCGCGATCGGGTGAAGAGCATGTCTCAATCAACCCGAAGCTTCGAAGGGGTTCAAGCTCTGGTCCCAACAACCGCGAAAAAAAGCGCCGACCGCCGATACGCACCGCCTCGGTCCAGTGCTCCGGAAATCACGGAATGCGCGGATGGTACCGGGCGACCTGGAGTCCCGGAATCCAACCGCCCCGCCCTTCGGCATCGCTCACGCGGACCCATCCATTGCGGTATTGCTCCACCCGAACCTCGGTGCCATCGGCGAAGTTCACGGCGATATCCGATTCCTCCAAGGGCCCAAACCGAGCCGGCACTTCCTTGCCCGCAATGGCTGCATTGGGGCCTTGTTGCACAAGAATCCACGCGGTCACCCATCCCCCCAGAGCCACGGCGGCGACGGCACCCAAAAGCCATCGGACACCGAAACCGGAGTCCGCCAACCGGGGCTTGATGCGGATGAAGATTTGCCAACCGGACCAAACCCAGACCAGGACGCCCGCAACAGCCGCCCATTCATCGAGGGTCAACAACATCAGCCATTGCTTCCAGAACGGAGGCTCCGACTGGCTCAATCGGCGGCGTATCAGGTCCAGATTGTGGCGCAAGGCGGGATCCCTCGGGGTAATCCATTCCGCCTGCCGCCAGGCCGCCAAGGCCCGCCCCATCTCTCCCTGTCGAAACCGTGCATTGCCCAGATTGTAGAGCACACCGACGCCACCGGGCGCCCCGCTGAGTGCGCGTTCAAACCCGGCGACGGCTTCAGTGGGGTTACCCTGTTCGTAGGCTTTGCGCGCCTGATCAAAATCGGAGGCCGCCCACGTCGAACCCATGAGCAGCATCACCCACAGGCGTCCCACTCCCGACAAAAACCTCCAGACCCATCGATCGATCCCCTTCATCGCCGACCTCCTTCCAAGACCTGGATGGCCTTCACGACCACATCGGCTGATTCCCTCAACTGGGACAATTCGGCCGACTCGGCGGCGGGTGCGAACTTGGCCGCATCCACCGCCGCAAAAAGTCGTCGCAAAGCCTCAGCCGAATCCAAATCAAGCCCCTTGGGAACCAGGCCCGATTCCACGACTTGCACCGTGACCGCATCGCCGGAGGGCAAACCCAGAATCACCGCACATTGGACACGCAACAACACGTCCAAGGCGGCAAAGAACTCTCCGGACTGGGAGGCCTGTGCCGCGGTATGCATGGCGGCTTGTTGACTGAGGATCGACTCCCTCATCTGGGAAGCCCGCGTGGGTTGAAGGCGGCGTTGACGCACTTCGCGCCAGCGACGCCACCCTTCGAGGGATCCCAGCCCGATGAACGGCAACACGATGACCACCAACCAAATCGGCTGCCGGCCCCAGGGAAGCTCCGCCGGAACCCGGCGGCCGCCGCGGATGGAAAGCGACATCAACTCCTCCCGATGATCCGCCACTCGGGCGGTCGGCGCCGCGGCGACCACCGGCTTTATCGAAGCTGGAGCACTCGCACCCGCCTCAGGCCGGACAGTCACCGCGATCGGCCGGAGCGCGACCGTGGAATAGCGACCGGTCTCTGGATCGAAGAACGAATAAGGCTCAAAGGTCAGGGCCTTGATGGAAGGAGACTCCAGTATGACCGTCGACTCGAAGGTCTTGGTGCCGGACAGACCCAGCGGATCTTCCGAAGCGAAACCATTGGTGCCGGCGTAAGTCTTCACGCCTTCCAAGGCTGTCAATTGGGGCGACGGCACCGAGTTGAAACTGCCGCGCCCATACACCGACCACTTCACCGTGATGGCTTCGCCAGCGGCAAGATTGGTGCGCGAGACGGTCGTCTTCACCGAGAACCGGCCGATTGCGCCTGAAAACCCCGCCGGACGTCCCTCGCTGGGCAGGGGCTTCACCCGAATCTTCCGGGCCAGGGCCTCAGCCAAGCCCCGTTCCAGTTCGGCGCCGCCTCCGAAGAAGTCATCCAGCAAACTGCGCGAACGCCGACCGCGATTGACCTCCAGAACATACTCCTGCGTGGCCGGCCCGAGCGACAGAACCCCTTCTTTGATCGGTGTCGCCGTGTGCCGGTAACTCAAGACAATGAAGGCCTGACCGTCTCTCACGGTTTGGGTATTGGACGGCGGCATCTCCTGGCCCGTGACAAACCCATCAAAGCTCATCTTTGGCGGAGCGATCTGGTTGAGGTTCACCGACGAATAGAGCTGCAAGTCGTAGGGCAGCGTTTCACCGACATAGCACTCGTCCCGCGGCGTCACGATCTTCAGCGAAACCCGATCCGTCTTGGCTTCCTTCGGAATGATCCGGCAACTCACCGCCGGCGTTTGGAAAGCCCCGCCGCGGGTGGTCACCGTCACCGGAGGGATGGTCAGTTCGCCCTGACCCCGTGTCTGCAACTGGAACTGGAAGGTCACCTGATACGACGACACGCCGTTGATGATTTGAGTCATCTGGCGAGGCCCCAAGTACTGGATCGATTGAACCATGGGCAGGTTCGGGAGTTTGGGAACCTCGGTGGGTTGCTCGCCCTCCAAAATGACGTTGAAGCGCACGGTTTCCCCAGACTCGACAATGGCCCGGTCCAACGACGCCGTCACCGACGCCGCCGCCAGCCTGAACAGGAGCAGCGCACCGACACCCAAACATCGAAACCAGAAGCCAGCGTTCACCAGGCCTTCCTCCTTGCCGATTTGCCCGCACCCTCGCCGATTTCAGGCGATCCACGACGTCGGAAAATCAAGGCCTTCTCGGCCCCCTTCTGACCATCGAGGACTTTTTCTGCCTCGCGGATCGTCATCAATTCACCTTGTCGGGCATCCTTGTCCGGTTCACCCGCCTCGGCTCCAGCCGCACCCTCTCCGCGACGATCGCCTGATTCTTGACCCGGCTTGGCTCCGGCCGCTGAAGGCTTGCCCTGACGCCCCTCTCCCGGTTTTTTGCCCTGCTGCTCACCGGATTGGCCTTGGGATTGAGCGCCGTCTTGTTTGTCGGATTTCTCTCCCTTCCCGCCTTCTTTCTCCTCGTTCTTGCCATCCTTTTGGCCTTGCGGTGACTGCTGCTGCTTTGATGAGTCTCCTTCCGATGGATTCTGGGATTTCTGGGAATCCTTGCCGTTCTTCTGCCCGTCTTTCTGACCAGATTGGGAATCTTGGGAATCAGACTCGGAGCCGTCCTTGGAATCCTTGGAGTCCTGTTTCTGATCTTGTTTGTCCTGCTTCTGATCTTTTTTCGAATCCTTCTGCTGACCACCGCCCTGCTGGGGAGGCGGGGTGGGCATGGTCTCGATGGCCTGCTTCACGGCCTGATAATTGGCCTGGGCGGAGGGATCCCCGGGATTGAGTTTCAGGGCCGCGGTGTAGCTCGACAGGGCTTGCTGCCACTGCTCGCGCTTCTTGTCCGGATCCTGCTCGGCTTCTCCCGCACGATAGCGGGCGTTGCCCAAATTATACCAACCCTGCTGCTGCAGTCCCAAATCCGGAGAGCGCAGCACTTGTTCGAACAATCCGGCCGCACCATCGAAATCGTCCATGCGGTAGGCAGCCGCCCCCGCATTGAAGCGGAGACGAAAATCGTCGGGTTTCTCTCGAGCCAGCCGTTCGTACTCCTGACGTGAAGCCTCAAACTCGCCCTTGCGGTAGCGATCCAAGGCGTCATCGGAGGCCGCATGGGCCTGGGGAAGCCCTGCCAGCAGCACGAGGACCATTGCGGCCACGGCACCGGCTTGAATCACCGAACCTTGAGGCAGACGCCCCGCGGCTTTCGACGCCCCCGGCAACAACAGTTCAACCAACAGCAGCACGATTCCCAGACCCAACGGCCACTGGAATCGTTCAATCCGCGAGCGCACGGTGGTCGAGGAGAAACGCACGGCTTCCATGGGGGCG
>CAMATE010000011.1 GCA_945861075.1 Akkermansia muciniphila | reverse complement strand
CCCAGCAGGTCGGGGGTGGAATGGTTGTGGGTCGAACAGACGACGGTGTAATCGACCTTCAGGTCGGCCGCGATGCGTTTGCGGACGGCGACCACGTCATCATGGAAAAACCCGATGGCATCGATGGAAACGAGGGCGATGCGCCGCTGCCCGTTGTCGATGACCACGCCCACCGCCTCGAGGTTGTCATGGATGTTCGTGGCGGAACGCCCCTGACTGAATCCGGCCATCCACACCGGTTCGGCCGGGTTCGTCAGGTCCGGGTTGAGATCACGTCGTCCGAAACCAACCTTCAATGGGCCCGCGGCGTTGGTGGTGGAAGGAAGGGTGTGATGCAGGTCCACCGCGTAGCCGGGCTGGCGGTCGTGGGTAACCCACACAAATCGACCCAACAGAGCGGCCGCGGCGATCAAGACGAACACAAACATCCCTCGGAGCAATCGTTTCCAGAGGGGTGCCTTGCCAGAGGTGCGGGACATGGGAGAACGCTACGGCCTCCTCCTCGCTGCGCAATGCGGCAGAAGCCGCCGGGATTTAAGGCGGATTCGGATTTAGACCTTGAGCAGGTCTTTCGGGATCTCCACGCGTCCACCCTTGAGGACGGCTTCTTGGGCCTTGGCGGCCATGACCACGGCGCGATAGCCCACCTCGGCGCTAGCCTCGGGCTTCGTGCCATCGTTGACGTGTTCGACAAATTTTTCCAGAGCGTAGCGGACCGGGGAGTCGGTCTCCGAGGCGGCTTCGGCCGGCTTTTTGCCCTGCGCGAGAATCTTGGTGGCATTGGCCACCAGAGCGATGCCGGAGTCGGTGAGGAAGTCTTCCTTGCGGGCGTACACTTCCCAACCCAGCAACTCGGCGTCGGATTCCTTGAACATCCAGGCCCGGTTGTCGCGGATGAGCACCGCGGCCGACGAACCGAAATACACGTCGTGCTCGCCTTCGAACGAGTTGGCCAAGGTGGCGCTCCAGGCATGTCGAACGCCATTGGCGAACTCCATGACGATCTGGACCGTGTCGGCGACCTCACGGTCGTCTTGCCATTGGGTGATGCCGCCAAAACCGGTCACCGAAACCGGGGTGCTGCCCAGGTACCATCCGGCTGTATCCAAGCTGTGGATGCCAATCTCGCCCACGAGTCCCAGCGAGGTCTCTTTGTACAAGCGCCAGTTGAGGGCCTTTTCGCGGTCCGGATTGGGGGAGGCTTTGCGCCAACTGGTTTTCTTGTTCCATTGGCCCCGGCTCATCGAGGGCTTTCCGGTAGCTCCGGTGCGGATGAACTTCAACACGTGGTGGTGTTGGGGATTCTCGCGGAATTGCATTCCGGCCTGGAAAATCTGTTTGGCGGGCAGCGTTGCGGCGGCCTGAGCGATGGCCCGGGCGTCTTCAATGGTGTGCGCGATGGGGGCCTCGAGATACACGTGCTTACCCGCCTTGATCGCGGCGAGTGCCAGTTCCTTGTGCTGGTGCGTCGGTGTGGCGATGACCACGGCCTGGACGTTCGTGTCGGCCAGAAGTTCCTCAGCAGTGGCGTAGCCTTTGGCGGTGGGAGCCGCATCGGCGGCGCGCTTTAGCGTCGACTTGTAATGATCGCAAATGGCGACCACGGGCGCGTTGGGCAACTTGCCGAGGTGGGTGATGATCTCGCGACCTTGGGGACCAAGACCGATGACACCGAACTTCACGGGCGGTCCCACGGGCTTCTCCTTGTAGGTGGGATCAGCCTTCGGCGGCGGCAGCGTCTTGTCGCCGGCCGCCTTGTTGGCTTCCTCAGCGGTGATGGGCACGGCCCCCATCAGTGTCAACATGCTGGCCATGGAGGCACCCTTGAAGAAGGTGCGGCGATTGAGATCCGTTCCGGTCGAGTCGTTCTGCATAGGAGAGGGTGAGGGAATCTTAGGGAGGTCCCCACCGGAAGCAAACGGTTCAGAGCGACGGAAAATTCAAACCCGGCTGATTTGAATCTCATCGCGGAGCACCACGCTGGTGCGCTCAACAACGGGAAGTTGGCCGTTGTTGAGCTTTCAAATAGGATAGACTGGCCCCTTTTGTGTAAATGTGCGGGACTGACCCCGTGGGGGTTAGAGGGAGCGTACGAAGCGGTCCATGCGGCCGAGGCCCTTCTCGATGTTGGCGAGGCTGGTGGCGTAGCTGATGCGGATGTAGTCGTCGGCGCCGAAGGCGATGCCGGGGACGGCGGCGACCTTTTCCTGCTCGAGCAACCGGGCGCAGAAGTCGGCCGACTTCAGTCCGGTCTTGGAGATGTTGGGGAAGAGGTAGAAGGCTCCCTTGCTGTTCACGCACGAAACGCCGGGCATGGCGTTGAGCATTTCCCAGGCGCGGGTGCGGCGCTTGGCGTACTCGGCCAGCCAGCCGGGCAGGTGGGCCTGCGAGCCGGTCAACGCAGCGACGCCGCCCTTCTGGGCGAACGAGCAGGGGTTGCTGGTGCTGTGGCTTTGAACGGCATCAATGGCCTTGGCGATGGGCTCCGGAGCGGCCAGGAATCCCAAACGCCATCCGGTCATGCTCCAGGCCTTGGCGAATCCGTGGACGATGATGGTGTGGTCGTAGTGGGCCTTGCTGAAGCTGGCCACGCTCTTCACCTGAGCACCGTCGTAGGTCAGGTGCTCGTAAATCTCATCGCTCATGATGAGCACGCCCTTCTCGACGCAAATGTCTCCCAGCGCCTTGATCTCGTCCGGGGTATAGACTGATCCGGTCGGGTTGCTCGGCGAGTTGAGGATGAAGAGGCGGGTCTTGGACGTGATCGCCGCGCGCAACTGCGCCGGGGTCACCTTGAACTCGGTCTGGTCAGTGGTCTCGAGGATCACCGGCGTGGCACCGGCCAGTTTCGCCATCTCGGGATAGCTCAACCAGTAGGGGGCGGGAATGATCACTTCGTCACCCTCCTGGCAGGTGGCCAGGATGACGTTGTAGCAGGAGTGCTTGCCGCCGTTGCTGACGATGATTTGCGAGGGCTTGTAAGTCAGGCCGTTCTCACGGAGGAACTTGTCGGCGATGGCCTGGCGCAGCTCCGGAATGCCGCTGCTCGGCGTGTACTTGGTGAAGCCTGCGGCCAGTGCGGCGGCGGCGGCATCCTTGATGTGCTGCGGCGTGTCGAAGTCGGGTTCTCCGGCTCCGAAGCCCACGACGTCCTCGCCCTTGGCCTTCATTTCCTTGGCCTTCGAATCAATGACGAGGGTGAGGGATGGAGACAGCGAGGCGGCGCGGCGCGCGATCGGGTAGTTCATTTGAAAAATCGGGCGCGAGGTTGGGGTGGACCAACGCCCACGCAAGGCTGATTTTTGGGGTGCACCGGTTTCCCGGGCAGTGGGTTACTTCGGCAGTGAGACGTTCTTGAGTCGTGGATCCCGCGCTGCCTGCTTCCGCAGGTCCGTTGCTTTGGGGTCTTGGGCCAGTCGGGCGTCACTCAGAGCGATGGCCTTCATGAGGGCGTCGGTGCCGGAGTCTTGGCGGCCGGAGGCAATTTGGACGGCCGCCAAATCATACCACCCTTCAGGGCGGGTGGGCTCGGCGGCGGTGTACCGGGTGAGGGCGGTCTCCACCTTGTCTACCCGGCCCAGTTGACGGTAGCCGTCGACGAGCGACAGGAAGACCTCAGGCCGGGTGCTGCTGTTGGTCAGCAAGACTTCCAAAGCATCCACGGCTTGGTTGCTTTGTCCGGCTGAGAAATACGCCGAGGCCAGATCGAACACGGCCTTGGCGTCGGCATTGGGTCCGGAGGCCTTGGCTTTGGTCTGGGCGTTGGCGGTCGGAGCGGCGCCCTTTTGGATGCCTTCGAGTTGTTCCACCAGATTGCGGATGCCGAGGTTGTCGGCGTCGAAGATCTCGCAGGTCTTGGCGACCATGAGGGCCTCGTCGTAGCGGCCGATGGTGGCCAGCAACTGGGAGAAGTTGAATACGGTCTCCGGGCTGTATGGGCAGAAGGCAAAGGCCTGCTTCAGCGCGAACTCGGCTTCCTTGATCATCCGCTGCTGCACTTGCGGGCTCGCAGGGGGCGAGCTGATGCGCGTGGCGTAGATGGATTTGCCGATGGCGTTGCGCAGCTTGGAGAAAGCCTTTTGCGCATTGTCGTCGCGAACGAAGGCTGGGTCGCCCTTGAAACCGGTCAGGTCGCGCTGCAAGTAGGTCTTGATGGCCCAGTCACAAACTTCCCCGACGGGGGTGTTGTATTGAATCCAGTTGCCGATGAAGCGCTCCGAATACTGGCTCCAGTATTCATGGTCGCGGCGGACCATTTCTTCGGTAATTTCCGGCACCGGGTTCCGCTCGATCTTCATGATGATGCCGTAGGGCGTCAGGTGCGGGTACATCCAGTCGAGCGGGAAGGATTCTTCGATGTAGAACTCATGCGTGGGGTTCTTGTCGAAGATGACCTTGGTGAGCAGCCCGTTGATTTGCATGACCGCCACCTGGCCCGAAACCGAGATGCGCCCGTCCGGCAGCGTGAACACCTGTTCGCCGGGCTTCAAATTGTTGGGATACCGCTTGGCCGCATCCATCGAGTAGTCGTTGAAGGCCTTGCTGGCGTCTTCCGGTGTGGCCGAGAGGATTTCGCGGTCGGGATACAGTCCACCCGGGCTGGCAGTGAAGAGCCCCGGATAGGCATTCTCGAGCAGCAGCCGGTTCAAGCGGATGCGGTTGGGAGTCGGCGGGTTCTGGACGGCGAAGGCCTGCACATGAGGGGTGAGCTTCACCGCGGCAAACCGGGCGGGATCTTCGGCCAGCGACGGCCCGCGCAGGAGCCGGTTTAACCCGTCGGCGACTGCCTGCGGAGTGGAGGCCGTCCCGAGTGAGGCCTTCAGGTGCTTGGACAGCGGGTCGGCGGCGGCGTTGACCCGGGCCGTGAAGGCGGCGAAGTCCTTGAAGTGGTCCGCCTTGAAGAGGGATTCGCCGGCCCGTCGATCTTCTTCAATGGAGGCTCCGAGCCCCTGAACCACGCGATCGAAAGGCGCGAAGAGCGAGGCCAGCGTGTTGGTCTTGCCCCGAGCTTCCGACTTCGTGTCGTTGAGCATGCCCAGGAAGAACGGCTTGTCGTATTGGTATTGGTCGGAGCGGTTGTAGTGGGCGCGGATGTAGTCGAGGTAGGTGTTATCGGCCAGGGCGTTCTGGGTGATGATGTAGACGTCGCGGCGGTCGAAGCCGGGATCCAGCCGGTGCTGGGACGGCGTGAACGACTCGGCGAAGATCATGTAGGTGGGGCAGAAGCGACCCGGATCGGTCCCGCCGTAGAGCACGGCATGAGGAGACATGGCCGGGTAAAGCGGGACGCCGTTGGTGTCTTTGGGGGACTTGCCGTGGCCGGCGTCGCGGCCGGGCTCGAACATGTCATGTCCGAACCAGTAGCCGAAGAGATGTCCCCGTTGCTCGTTGTCGCCCCAGTGCGAGAGGATCGAGTCGAAGGGAATCAGGGCGAAGATGGCCAAGACCGGTGCGATCCGGAGCTTATTACGGTTTAGGAGGATCCATCCGGTGAACGCCAGCGACAGGGCCAAGCTCAGGGCGCCGGCCACTCGCAGGATGGTGAAGACCGTGCCCAGATAAATATCGACCAATTCGTACAAGTTGAATGCGCAGGCCACGGCACCGCCCACCAACATCCAGAAGCGGATGTTGCCCTTGTTGTATTGGGTCACCAGCAGGGCTGCCACGATCGACAGCCCATAGCCCACCGCCAGCGCGATGATGGTGTGGGACGTGGTAAAGAAGACCTTCACCAACTCCTTGGCCGACTTGTCGATGCCCGGGTTGAGGAGGATCAGCAACAGAACGGCCAGACACAGGTAGATGGCCGAGAGGCCGATGAGCCAGGCCCGTTCGCGGAGGCGCATCTTCTTGAGGAAGGCAAAGGGCACGAGACCCACGAGGAGGTTGGCCCAGTTGAATTCTTCCCGGGCTCCTTGGGCGTACATCCACAGCTGGCGGAAGATCACCACCGGATCGGTACTCGGGTTGGTCTTTTCATACTGGCCCCGGGTGAAGGCATGGACGAATCCCTCCCAGGTGCGGGGGTATCCCCAGTTCATGGGCGGGTTCGAGGCCGAGGCGATGGGCATGTACAGGTAGAAGGCGGCACCCACCGCGAAGGCCAACCCTGCGATCAGCACCACATGGAGTTGGTCGCCGAGTTTGCCGGTCTCCGATGCCAACCAAAGCATGGCGGCCAGCGATCCGAGGCCGACCAGGTTGTAGATCATGAACACCGGCAAATTGCCCTCGAAGGTGTGGATCTTGCCGGCGAAGTGGGCCAGCAAGCCCAGGAGCCAGATGATGGTGTTGCCCAGGAAGAAGTCCCGGCCCAATCGCTTGTCGGCCGCTGCGATGGCGATTTCGATGCCCATGGCGGCCACGATCAGGGTCTGGTGGTTGCACAGACACAGTCCGAACAGGAAGAACACCCAGTGCAGGTACCGACGGCGATCGGGACGGTACATCCACATCAGCAGCAGGCAGAACATGCCCACGAGATTCAACACGGCCAGGGTGTACACCTCGACGATGACGCCTTGGCTCCAGATGAATCCATTGAATCCCAGCAGCGATCCGCCGACCCAGGCCGCCACGAAGGTGATGGCGTTTTCCGTGCGTCGGGGCAGGTCCTTGAACAGGTCGATGCCTTCCAGAATGAGGCTCGATCCGCGGGAAATGAGCAGCGCGGTCAGGCCGGCTGAAAGCGCGGCGGCCACGGCTGAGGAAACCGCCACCCGCCACGCAATGCTCGAGAACGGGAGGATCTTGGTGAAGAGCCAGGAGTAGATCGTCCACACCGGATACCCAGGAGGGTGGGGGACACCCGCGTACATGGAACCGACGGCCAATTCACCGGAGTCTTCCAAGGTGAGGTCGGGCGCCACCGTGTAAAGGTACCCCGCTAGGACAAACAGCGTCACCAAGACGAAGGTGAGCCAGTCCATGGGCCGGAACAGTCGCCCGTTGTTTCCAGTCGCCGGTTCAGGTGAGACCGGGGTCGGCGGTTTGAAAGAATGCTTGGTTTCCATTCGAAGGGTCGGATCGGTTGCGGGAGGGTCGCACGGGGCGGCACCCACGCAGACTGGCCCGAGAGGCTGTTAGTGGAGCGGGGGGAGGTTTGGTTTGTCGACGCGAAATTGGAGAGCCAAGAGGCCCAGACGTTCGGTTGGTACCCGGGGTTGGTCTACTGAAGGTGGAAAGTGTTCAGTCCGTCATTGAGAAAAATCTTCTCTGGGCACCGGGCTGTAGATTGAGGGAAGCTCGTCGAGTCGAGTGTAAGAAGGCTCGAACCGCGTTCATGCTGCAACCATTTGCCATATCCGGTGTTGTTCTGGGCATGTCGATGTCCCATCGGGGAACCGTTCACTGGCCGCATCCTTGGATCTTTCGGAGATCCGCCGTAATCGTTGCCGCCCTCTTGGCGTTGCAGGCCAGCGGTGTTCGCGCTGAGGTTTCACCGGTTCCTGCCGATTCTGGGGCATCTGAATCCGTTTCATCGGCCGAGGCTGAAGCATCAACCGAAGCGGCAGTGCCCACTCATCGGTATGCCCGGATTCCCAAGCGCAACGCCTTTGGCATCAAACCGCCCGCGGTTGCTGCGCCGCCTGAGCCCGAAAAGGAGCCACCCAAGGAGCGCCCCGACTTTTTCCTGACGGGTTTCACCAGCATCCGTGGCGAGAAGCGGGCTTTTGTGGCCTATCAGCCCAAGGGAAAGCCCGTCCAGTACCCGCGCGCCCTGCTTTTGGATGATGAAGTCGATGTCGCCGATGGGGTGCTCAAACTGGTTTCCATCGATCCGATTGAAAAAACGGTGACCATCGCCTTCAACGGCGAGGACATTCCTCTCAATTTCAAAGACAACGCCATCAAGGTGACCTCCTCAGGGGCTCCTTCGGCTCCCGGTGCTCCGATTCCGGGTACTCCGGGTTCGGCTCCGATCTTTAGGGGCAATCAACCGCCGCCGCCTATCATGAACCAGCCCGCCAACGGAGCCGGTGGTGCTCAACCTGGGTTTTTCCCGGGATCGGTTCAAATGGCTGCTCCGACCGTAATTGGTCGAGGGGGAGCCATTCTCAGTGGCGGTTCGGGCACCTTGCAAGCCACACCGATGGCCGCCAATGCCATTCAATCTGGGGGTCCGGTTCATGGTGGCTTCGATGTGCCGGCGATCGCGCCGTCTCCTGATCAATTCGGTGGAACGGTTCCGGCCAATCCCGCCCGCATCGGTCGCAACATCCCGGCTCCTCCTCCTGCGCCATTCCCCGGGCAGTAATCCCCGGGCAGTAATCCCCGGGCATTGATTTAGGCTCAGCTTTGACTGCTCTATCTAGGTCGATCGTGCTGAGCCGATGAGTTCTCGGATTTTTTCGGCGTCTTTTCGTCCGGGAGACGATTCGACCCCAGAGGATACGTCCACGGCAAAGGGACGGACTTGGCGGACGGCCTCTGCGATGTTTTCGGGTTTCAGGCCTCCAGCCAAAATCAAGGGGTGTCCGAGTTCCCGGGCCTGCACAGCGAGGTTCCAATCGAAGCGTGCCCCGGTTCCGCCGGCCGTTCCCGGGACGTACGCATCCAAGAGCCAAGCATCGGCGGACTTTCGGTAGTCCGGCAGTCGCTGCAACGTTTCAGGTCCTTGGACTCGGAAAGCCTGAATCACACGCACAGGCCCGAGAAGTGACAGCCCCACTTCGGGAGGTTCGTCTCCGTGCAGTTGGACCGTGTCGAGGCGTGCCTCGGCAACGGTGGCACGGATGTGCTCGGGGTCGGCATTGACGAAGAGCCCCACACGACTGACGAAGGGCGGGAGGCTTCGCGTGATAGCCGCGGCCCGCCCCGGTTCGATGAACCGAGGCGTTCCGGGCACAAAGACAAACCCCAGCGCGTCGGCCCCGGCTTCGATGGCTGCCCAAGCATCTTCCTCTCGGGTGATGCCGCAGATCTTGATGCGCAGAGCCATGGAGTTCGGGATGGGTTTTTGGGTCTCTGAAGCCGGGCCTCAGAATTGCCGATCGGTGACCGCACCCTCGCTGGCCGAGCTCACCGTGGCCGCGTATTTGGCCAGAATGCCGCGTGTGTAGTTGGGCTTGGGCTTCTTCCAAGCCTTGAGGCGCGCGGTCAATTCCTTGGCCGGGATGCCCAGGTTGATCTCACGCTTCTTGGCGTCGATGGTGATCGGGTCACCGCTCTTGATCACGGCGATCGGGCCGCCGTCGAAAGCCTCAGGTGTGGTATGACCGATGACAAAGCCGTGCGAGCCGCCGCTGAAGCGACCGTCGGTGATGAGGGCCACTTCCTTGCCGAGTCCCTTGCCCATGATGGCGCTGGTCGGTGAGAGCATTTCGCGCATGCCAGGTCCGCCCTTGGGCCCTTCGCCGCGGATGATGACCACGTGGCCGCTCTTCACCTTGCCCTTGAGGATGCCTTGAAGGGCTTTCTCCTCGTTCTCGAACACGATGGCCTTGCCGCTGAAGGTGAGGCCTTCTTTGCCGGAGATTTTGCCGAGAGCGCCGCCGGGGCAGAGGTTGCCTCGGAAGACGACCAAGTGGCTGTCTTTCTTGATGGGGTTGTCGAAGCTCCGAATGATGTCCTGCCCGGCCGGATAGCTCGGCGCGTTGCGGAGGTTTTCGGCCATTGTCTTGCCGGTGACGGTCATCACGTCGCCGTGGAGCAAGCCCTTGTCCAGGAGCATCTTCATCAGGGGCACTGTGCCGCCGATTTCCACCAGGCGGGCCATGACGTACTTGCCCGAGGGCTTGAGGTCGGCCAGCACGGGCACCCGCTTTCCGACGCGGGTCCAGTCGTCGATGGTCAGCTTCACGCCGGCACAGTGGGCCATGCCGATGAGGTGCATCACCGCATTGGTCGATCCGCCGAGGGCAATCACGACCGTCATGGCATTCTCGAACGCCTTCTTGGTCATGATGTCGCGCGGGCGGATGTTCTTCTTGAGCAGATTCAGGACGGCGGAACCGGCGTCTTCGCAATCGCGGGTCTTTTCTTGCGACACGGCCGCCTGCGCGGACGAGTTCGGCAAGCTCATGCCCAAAGCCTCGATGGCTGAGGCCATGGTATTGGCCGTGTACATGCCGCCGCACGAGCCGGCTCCGGGGACGGCCACTTCGGCCACCGCTTCGACGTCTTCGGCCGAGCAGGCTCCGGCGGCGTTTTTGCCGACGGCCTCGAAAATGTTCACCAGATCCACGTCTTTTCCGTGGAGTTCACCCGGCAAGATGGTGCCGCCATAAACGAAGATGCTGGGGCGGTTCAGTCGGGCCATGGCCATGACGCAACCGGGCATGTTCTTGTCGCAGCCGCCCACCGCCACGAAGGCGTCGAAGCCTTGGCAACCCACGACCGTCTCAATGGAGTCGGCAATCACCTCGCGAGACACCAGCGAGTACTTCATGCCCTCGGTGCCCATGGAAATGCCGTCGGAGATGGTGATGGTGTTGAACACCACCGCCTTGCCGCCGTGTTCATTGATGCCCTGAGCCACGCTGACGGCCAACTGGTCAATGTGCATGTTGCAGGGCGTCACCATGCTCCAGGTGGAGGCCACGCCGATTTGAGGCTTCTGGAAATCGTCCTTTTTGAAACCAGTGGCATAGAGCATGCCGCGGCTGGGAGCGCGTTCGATACCGTCCACCACGATGGAAGAAAAGGGGCGGGGCAGGGTTTCGCTCTGGGACTTGTTGGCAGGGACCTTGGCAGTCGATCGGCGTTTCATTGAAGCCCGATGGTTGCGAAGCCGTCCTGCCGGCGGAAGAGAGAAAATGACCTTCCCGCGGCCGGCGACTGGGTTCAAATCCCCGGTTCAAATCCACCGTTGCGACTCCGGGGGTGGATCTTTAATCTGCCATCAGGGGTAGATGCCCCGGCAATGAGACACTTTCTCGATTTCGAAAAACCGATCGCCGAACTTCAGCGCAAGCTCGACGAGTTGCGCTCCCAGCCTGGAACCCCTTCGTTGGGGATTTCTTGGGAAGAGGAGATTCACCTTCTGGAAAACAAGATTCAGGAGGCCCAGCGGCAGCTTTATTCGAACCTGACGCCTTGGCAGCGGGTGCAGTTGGCCCGCCATCCGCGCCGTCCGTACACGCTGGATTACCTCAAGACGGCCTTCACCGAATTCGAAGAACTGCACGGTGACCGGCTTTATTCGGACGATCGGGCCATGGTGGCTGGGTTTGCCCGGTTGGGTGGCGAGAAAGTCGTGGTGATCGGCACCCAGAAGGGCCGGGACACCAAGGAGAACATCCTCCGCAATTTCGGTTCGGCCCATCCCGAGGGATACCGCAAGGCGCTTCGCCTGATGAAGATGGCCGACAAGTTCGGTTTGCCCATTGTGACCTTGATCGACACGGCCGGCGCCTATCCGGGCATCGGGGCCGAAGAACGGCACATCGCTGAGGCCATTGCCGTCAACTTGCGCGAGATGATGACCTTCGAGGTGCCCATCATCGCTTGTGTCATCGGTGAAGGGGGGTCGGGCGGTGCTTTGGGCATTGGCGTGGCGGACCGGGTGTTGATTCTGGAGAACGCCTACTACTCGGTGATTAGCCCAGAAGGTTGTGCGGCGATTTTGTGGAAGGACCGCACCGCGGCCCCGAAAGCGGCGGCCGCCCTGAAGATCACGGCCAATGATTTGAGTTCGCTCGGTCTGGTGGATGAGGTGCTTTCGGAGCCGTTGGGCGGAGCCCATCTGGATCTCGAGGCAACGGCCGCCACGCTGCGGCAGGGACTACTGCGCCACTTGGCCGAAGTGCAGGCGCAAACGCCGGCGCAGCGTCTGGCGTCGCGGTACGCCAAATTCCGTGCCTTTGGTCACTTCACCGAACCGGATTCCCAAGCCGCCTGATGTTGAAGGCTCCGTTGATTTTCCGGTCTCTCCCCAAGGAGCGGATCTGGGGTGGGCGCAAGCTGGAGACGGGTTGGGGCAAAACCCTGCCTGACGGTGTGCCTGTGGGTGAATCCTGGGAGATTTCCGATCGCCCCGAGGGTCAATCCGTGGTGGCGGAAGGCCCATGGGCGGGGACTTCACTGCGCGAGTTGATGGAGCATCACGGGCCGGCCTTGATGGGGAGACCGGTGGCACAAGGCGAGCGCTTCCCTTGGCTCATCAAAATCCTCGACTGCCGCGACGACCTCTCGTTGCAAGTGCATCCGCCGGCAGCCAAGGCTCCGGCCTTGGGTGGGGAGCCCAAGACCGAGATGTGGTATTTCGCCGATGCGGATCCCGGGGCCCAAATTTACGTGGGATTCCGCGGTGGGGTGACCCGCGAGGAGTTCGTTCGCCGCTTGGACGATGGATCCGTGGCCGAATGCTTTCACCGCCACCCCATCCGCTCTGGAGACGCCATGTTCCTGCCCAGCGGGCGGGCCCATGCCTTGGGGGCGGGTAATTTGGTGTTCGAGATCCAGCAGAATTCCGACACCACCTACCGGGTGTTCGACTGGAATAGAACGGGTCTCGATGGCAAGCCGCGCGAGCTGCACCGGGAACCTGCTCTGGAATCCATCGATTTTTCAGACACCCACCCGGAGTTGATTCCCGAGTTCTGGACGGCTTCCGCTCCGGGCGTGGCCGTGCGTCCCTTGGTCCGCAATCCTTTGTTTTGCGTGGACTTGGTGCGCATGGAATCCGGGTCGATTCGTGGCGCCGGTGTGGGGAAGGGGCCTGTCGTCATTGGGGGTGTTTCAGGAACGGTCCGACTCATTGTTGGGGATGATCGGCGCGAGGTGCGTCCGGGAGAGTTTGTTCTTATTCCGGCGGTCCTCGTCTCAGGGGCGCGGTTGGAATCTGCGGGTGCTTCAGAAATTCTGATGGTTGCCGATGGGTTATGAATGACCTCCCGGACAACGGACTCCTCTGGAACCCCGCCTGATCCGCAATCTCCGGACCCCGACGAATCTTCCCTCGAGACGATCGATAATAGCCTGTTGCGGGTTTTGGTAAGCGATCGTTGGTTTCGTCTGGCGGCGGTGGCGGTCACCTTCTTTGTGGCGGCCGTCATTTTGGTGGTGGTTCCGCTGTTCGTGGTTTCCACCCCGGAAATTGATCCGCCGTATCGGGTCAGTCTTCTCGACAAGTTTCAGGCCCGGTCGTTGATCCGGACCGCACGTGCGTCGGGCATGGCGGGAAAGCTGACAGATTCGATGACGGCCTGGCGAACCGCGCTGGCCAATGATCCGTCGAGTTTGGAAGCCCGTCAGGGGGCTCTGGAAGTCCTCACAGGAGCCGCACAGTGGAAGTCGGATGATGTTCATTTCGGATACGCCTGCGGGGTAGATTTGCTGAAACGATCTGGGACCAATTCCCAGGATGCAGTGCGTTTTGCCCGTTTTCTGGACCATGTGGGACATTACGATGCGAATGTCGTCCTCTTGCGTGAATTGGCCGCCAAGGACACCGGTGAACTGGCGGGTTGGTTCGCCCGTTCGCTGTTCCTCGCCCGTCGAATGGATCGATTCGAGGAGCTTTGGTATCGGCAGCGCAAGACCTTGGCTGATACGCAACCCATGGCCCTCGTTAGCCTGGCTTGGGAAGCCGGTTGGGGCCCTGTCACCCAGATGGCCGCCGCTCGGGAACGTTTGTTGGCTGCCGAGACGGATCCGCTGCGCCAGACCGAGGCTTCGCTGTTGTTGCTGAGGGTGTTTGAGCAAGTGGGGGAAGCTTCGGCCTACGAACGGACTCTCGCCCGTCGGTCGGAGCGTCACGAAGAATCACTGGCTGATTATCTGGGATTGTGGCGTTTGCTGGCGCGGACCGGTCGAACCTCCGAGGTCATGGAACGCCTCAAGACCTTCCGTTTGTCCCCAGCCAGTCCGGGCGAGGCCGTGGGATTGATGGATGCCTTTCAGGCCTTTGGTTTGGCCGATCGTGCCGTGGAAGTGGGGTTGGAGCAGGTGAAGGTCTTTCCGTATGCCCCAGAACTGTGGCTGGCGACGTCGGAAATCCTTCTGCAACGTCAGGATTGGCCCCGGTTGCGTCAAACGGCCATCGGGATGCGGGGAGAAACCACGTTGGCCGGCCGGATGAGTGCCTACAGTTGGTATTTGGATGGTCGGATCGACTTGAGCCTGAACCGGGAATTGGACGCCTCAGCCGATTTCGCCCGGATCGCCGAATGCTCGACCCCGGATGCCGTATTGGTCGCTCGTATGGTGGCCGGTTTGCGTCGTGTGAACCGAACCCAAGACGCTTCGACCTTGCTGCGTCGGGTGCAAAAGGACTTCGAAAAGGATGCCACCTTCTGGTTCGAATTGGCGGCCATTGCGTCCGAGATGCAGGACATGGACACGCTCGCGGAGGCGGTTTCCCGGTCCTATCGTCTGGATCCGACCAACCCGGTTTATCGCCACAATCAGGCCGCTGTGATGATTGCGTTGGGGCGTGAGCCGGAAGAAACAGTTCGCCTGACCCTCGAGTTGCTCAATCGGTCTCCGGAGTCAGTTCCTTGCCAAATCAATCATGCCTTGGCTCTGGTCAACCACCGTCGGTTTTCCGACGCCGAGAGGCTTTTGGCGCGGATTCCGTGGGTAGGGCGGTCTTCCGTTGAAGAAACCCAGATCCATTACACTTGGATGTTGATCGAAGACGCGCGTCAACGTGGGGATGCCGCCCGCACTCACGCCACCGCTGTGCGCGAGTCGGACTTGCTGCCGCCTCAACGGAAAAAACGGGAGGCGGTGCTGGGATCCAAAAAATCGGGATAAAAATTCCTGATGAAGCGGTTGCGTGGCGCGGCATCGCGTTCACCCTTTCACCCGCATGAGCATTGCCACCCGCACCGGGGATTCTGGAACCACCGGCCTGATGTACAACCGCCGGGTTTCCAAGGCCCATCCCCGGGTTGAGGCCTATGGATCGGTCGATGAGTTGAATGCCGCCATCGGAATGGCCCGGGCCAGTTCCTCGGACGCCTTCATCGGCGACAACTTGTTGGTGATCCAGAAGGACCTGGTGATCGTGATGGGAGAGTTGGCCACCGCCAAGGAAGACACCCAGCGCTATTTGGCCGACGGGTTCCAGGCGGTGACCCCGGCCTTGACTGCAAAGCTCGATGCGCTGGTCACCCAAATTGAGGCCCAGAGCATTACCTTCAAAGGATGGGCCACGCCGGGGATGACCCTCCATTCCGCGGCGCTGGACGTGGCCCGGACCACTTGCCGCCGAGCCGAACGACGAGTCTTCGTGCTGCGCGATTCCGGCGAGGTGGACAACCACGAGATCCTCATCTTCCTCAACCGTCTCAGCGATTTGTTGTGGCTGATGGCCCGCTGGGTCGAGACCCACACCCCGGAGTCACCGGCGGGTACGACCGCCGCCTGAAAAGGAAGAATCCGAGGGCGAGTAGGGTCCGTTGATATACGTCCCCTTCGGATTCAGCGCCCGCGATGGTGGATTGAAGAAACGGCCCATTTGCGTCTTGGACAGTCTGGCGCTCTTCGCAAATGCGCCCGGGAAGGCCTACAAAGTCACCGTGGGACTGGGCGTGTCCTGGGATGTATTCTCCAGTTGAACGTGATCGGCACCGGCCGCATCCAGAGCGGCCCCGACCGTCTTGCGGGCCAACTCCGGGGTGTTGCAGTCCCGGCTGAGGTGGCCCAGGTAAATGCGACGCAGGCCGTCATGGAGGATGGCGGTGGCCACTTCCGAGGCCGCATGGTTGGACAAGTGCCCGTGGCGGCTGGCGATGCGCTGCTTGGTGCTCCACGGGCGCCGGGTGTCTTCCTGCAGCAGCTTCACATCGTAGTTGGCCTCCAGCACTAGGAGGTTCGAAGGCTTCACGCGTTCGAGGATGAGCTTGGTGGCATGCCCCAGATCGGTCAGGAATCCGATGTTACCGGCCGGGGTGGCCAAGAGGAACCCCACCGGATCGGCGGCATCGTGCGGCACGCTGAAGGTGCGGACCTCGACCTCGCCTAAGGTGAACGTGGCCCCGGTCTCGAAGGTGGCCGTATCGAGTCGCGCCGAGGAGAACTCCCGCCGAATGGCCTCGTGGGTGAAGCGGTTGGCGTAGATCCGTGTGCCAGTTTTTTCTGCCAAGGTACCGAGCCCCTTGATGTGGTCGCCGTGCTCGTGGGTAATGAGAATGCCCGTGAGCCCCTCGGGAACCCGTCCGATCGAGGCCAAACGTTCCCGGATTTGCTTGGCGCTGAAGCCCGCGTCGATGAGCAGTCGGGTTTCTCCGACCTCCAGATAAGCGCAATTGCCCGCGGACCCGCTGCCCAGAATCGTGAAGTGAACCGCCACCCCGCGATCGAACCGTCAAATGGAACGGCGCGACAGCAGAAATCGCCCACTTGGGAGGGAGTGCTCCTTGCTCGCACCTTGTCTGGCGAAAGAATTCGCCCAGCCATGGTTTCCCACACAGCGAATCGCTCCGGCTTGCGCCGAGCGGTGAGGAGTGTCAGAAACCATATTCGTGCCTGCAAATGTATGAGCCCAAAACGAAACCCGTCCGGACTGCACCCTCACGCGGATAGACTGTCACTTTTGTCGGGTTTATGGCTGTTGGTGTTTGCGGTGTTTCAAGTCGTGGCAGCCCCCAGTGGCCTGGTGGAAAGACTCTCCCGCAACGACCTGAAGCCCCTGAACGACGGGATGCCCGGGGAAGAGGGTTTGGAGACGAAGGTCGTCTTGGCAGACGGAGTGAAGATGTTTGCAACCGTGGAAGTCACGGCCAAAGGCAACGGTTGGCTGCGAATCGGAAATTTGAAGCTCAAGGTTTTCGATTCGCACGACGACGGCAGCTACTACGAGGGCGAGATGCTGAAGGTGGAGTTCGCTGACCTGGATGGTGATGGTCGTCGTGAAATGGTGATCTCAGGACTTGTCTGCTTCACCGACCAGAAAGGCGACCACGTGTTGCGCCGAGAAGCTGTCGTTTTCATCTACGCACTCCAGCCCGATCGAACATTTAAGCAGGTCTACCGGAATACGGACGTTCGAATCGATCCGTGAGAGGGGATCGGTCGCCGAAGAGGAGGCCGCGACCCTTCGAGCAGCGGCCGGTGAACGGGTAGCGCGTCGGTCGGCTCCCAGTCGTATCATTTCCAGGGGTTCAGGATCGGCACGCCGGAGGCCGCGAAGTCTTCGACGTTGCGGGTGGCGATCTTCAGGCCGTGTACCAGCGCCGTGGCGGCCAAGAGGGAATCGATGGCGGTCATTGGATTGCGCAGTTCACCGGTCAGTCGCCCCCAACGCACGAGCAGCGCGAAGAGGAAATCGCCCTTCCGGAATAAGGAATGCGACGAATCGAACTCGGAGAGAACGCGCCGAGGTAGGGACCGATCTGCGCGCGGTCCGCCCGCAACTCGCTCCGCCGATCCGGCCCAGTTGCAGAAGTCGGGCTAGAACCGCTCCGGAATACCCTCTTCCATCATGCGCACGCGGTGCTCGAGGCGGTGTTCGCGGCTGAGCGATTCCATCCAGCGGGCCGGTTCGTCAAGCGCCTCGAAGGACAGCTTGAAGGTGCCATGGTGCATGGGCACCAGCCACTTCGCCTGAAGATCGTGGAAGGCCTGGACCGCCTGATCGGGGCCCATGTGGACCTTGCGGAAGGATTCTGGGTGGTAGGCTCCGATGGGCAACAAGGCCAGCTCGGGCTTGAGGCGTTGGCCGATTTCATGGAACCCGGGGAAATAGGCGGAATCTCCCGCGTGATAAACCGTTCGCCCGCGGTATTCCAAGACGAACCCGCCCCAGCCCCGGTGTTTATCAGCCAAGGTCCGGGCTCCCCAGTGCTCGGCCGGAACGAGGGTCACTTTCCAGTCGTCGTGGCCGAAGCTTTCCCACCATTTCAATTCGACGATGCGGCCGAAACCCAAACGCTGGGCCAAGGGCGCGCAGCCCCAGGGCATCACGGCGATCTTGGGCGAGGGAATCTTGCGCAGGGTGGGTTTGTGGAAATGGTCGAAGTGCGCGTGGGTGAGCAGCACGAGGTCGATGGGCGGCAAATCTTTTACGCGGAGCCCGGGTCGCTTGAGGCGCTTCAGCAGGAAGAGCCAGTTGGCGAAATTGGGGTCGATGATGGCGTTGAGCCCCTCGAACTGCACTAGGAACGATGCGTGCCCGATCCAAGTCAGAGCGAGTTGATCGTCCTTCAGATGCGGAAAATTGGGAATCTTCACCGATCCGACGGCAGCCGTCTTGAGGGCATGCCAAACCATCTCGCGGAAAAAGGTCCGCGGATTGAAGTGATCGGCCGGAGTCAGATCCCGAAATGAGCGCGGAACCTTGCGCCGGCCATGCCCCACGGGTTTGGGCATCGGTGGGTGGGCTGGCAGGGGCTGATGGTTCAGAAGGGGATCCATCGATTCGGTTTCAATGTGGCTTCCGGGTTTCCGGTGCGCAAGCGGTGTGGATTGTCATCTCGGCGAGCCTGTCCCTAGTCTTCGGAATGCGCCCGTTCCGGACTGTCGAACTCTCACCCTCCTTGGCCGAATTCGGCGGCCTGCGATTTGCCACCGTGCACAGCACGCTCCTGGGCGGTCGGGCCGATGTCACGCTGTGGGCCCCATCGACGCCGAAGCCGGCGGACCTGCCGTTGGTCATCTTGTTGCACGGGGTTTATGGGAGCCATTGGGCTTGGGCTCTGAAGGGGCGGGTGCATCACACGGCGCGGCGGTTGATCGAAGCGGGCGAGATCCCGCCCATGGCCTTGGCCATGCCGTCAGACGGCCTGCGCGGAGATGGCACGGCTTACGTGCCCTTGGCCTCCGGGAACTACGAGCGTTGGATCGTCGATGAAGTGCCGCTGGTGGCGCGCGAGGCGGTGCCTGAAGTGACTGAGGCCTCGCCGCGATTCATTTCTGGCTTGTCGATGGGCGGCTTCGGGGCCCTCCGGTTGGGGGCACGCCATCCCAAGGTTTTCCGCGGTATTTCAGCCCACTCAGCAGCAACCTCGCTGAAGACCTTGTCCCCGTTCCTCGCGGAGCCCTTGCCGGTGGGTGACTCCACGGTGGAAGACTCGACCGCCCTGGAAGCCCTGGTCCGCAACCGTGCGTCGTTGCCGCCGGTTCGATTCGACTGCGGGGTGGATGATTTCCTCATTGGCCACAACCGGGACTTGCACGCGGCTTTGGATCAAGCCCAAGTCACCCATAAATACGAAGAGTTCCCCGGTGGGCACACTTGGGAGTACTGGGAGCAGAATGTGGAACGCAGTCTGCGGTTCTTTGCTCGGATCCTGTCCGGAGCGAGCGATTCGAAGTCGGTTTGATCGGTGATCGCTGGTGAGTAGGGCGGCTCGGCCACCGATGCTTCCAGTGGTCGATCAACCCACCCGGAAGGAGATCTTCTGGACGACGGTTTTGCCCAGAGCCGTCTGGAGTCTCTCAAGGATCTCGTGCCGTCGATAACGGACGATTTCGTTGAGCCACACGCTGCTGTCCACATTGACGAACAAGGTGCCTTTGGCAAAGCCCGCCGGCTGCGCATGGGCCACCAGGGTGGGGTCCAGGGTTTGAGCCCAGATGGTTTGGATTTTGGCTTCGTCCAACCGTTGCTCCAGACGCAGGTGGCTCAAAACGCCCGGAAGAATCGCCTCGATGGATTTGGCCGGTGAACTCCAGGCCGTCTCGGCGCTCGTGAAGCCCCGTCCGCGCCACTGATCGATGGTTCTGGACCGTGCCGCCGCGGCCGCACGTCGGCGACGGGCCCGTTCCGCCGGATCGGCGGGGGGCAGGGGCAGCTTCACGATGGGAGCCTTGGGGGGCATGACGTCGATGGACGCTGCGGCCGCTCCCCGGGACGGTCAAGTCTCTGGCCATCCCGCAGCTGAATCGGCATGGTCTGAGCAGTGATGGAACTGTTCGCCAGTGGGGATTACGCCCTCTTCCAGTGGTTCAACCGCGGGGTGGTCAATCCCGTGTTCGATGTCTTGATGCCGATCTTGAGCGGCAACCCGCTGTTCAAGCCGGGTTTGGCCGTGCTCGCCATTGCGCTGTTTTGGAAGGGGGGGCGTCGCGGGATTTTTTGCGCCTTGATGCTCGCCGCCACCTTGGCCGTGGGCGAGACGGGGACGGGCATCCTCAAGCGGACGGTGGGCCGACCACGTCCCTACGCGACACATCCGGAGACCCGAATGCTGGCCGGGAAGGGATTGAACGGATCCATGCCCAGCGGTCACGCCGCGATCTGGGCCGGGGCGGCCATGGTGGCTGCGGCCTATTATCCGCGCTCACGGAAGGTGATGTTCCCGTTGGCTGCGGGCGTCGGGATTTCCCGGATGTATGTCGGTGTTCACTACCCGAGCGACGTTTTGGCCGGTTGGGCCTGGGGCGCCTTCTATGGGTGGTGTTTGCCGAGGTTCTACGAGGCGGCGTGGCAAACCGTGGGGACCCGATGGTTCCCGCTCTGGCACAACCGCGTTCCGTCGTTGCTTCGGGTGGATGAGATACCCATTTCGCTGAGCCCCGCGGGCACCGCGGCAGAACTCGACGGCCATTGGCGACGCCTGACCTGGATGGCCATCGGCGGGCTTTTGGCCGCCCGCTTGGGATATCTGGCCTCGGCCGTCATCGAATTGTCGGAAGACGAGGCGTACCAGTGGCTTTGGTCGAAGCACCCCGATTTTTCCTATTACAGCAAACCTCCGTTCATCGCCTATGCGCAGTGGATTGGGACTCACTTGTGGGGCGACCGCGAATTGGGAGTGCGATTCCTCGCTCCGGTGCTGTCGGCAGCGACCGCCTGGGGATTGTCCGGGTTTGTGGCGCGGTTGGCGGGATGGCGCACGGGTTTCTTCCTGGTGGCCGTGCTGACCTCCATGCCGTTGCTGTCCGTCGGATCCATCATCCTGACCGTGGATGCCCTGACCGTGGCCTTTTGGACCCTGGCCATGGTCGCCGGATGGAAGGCTCTCGAGAAAGATTGCACGGGTTGGTGGGCCGTGACCGGGGTGGGGTTGATGGGAACCTTCCTGAGCAAGTACTTCTCGCCCTTCCTCATTGCCGGTTTCGCTGCGTTTTTTTGGATCCATCCGCCGGCGCGCAGACATCTGCGACGTCCGGGGCCTTGGTTGGCCTTGGCCATGAACGCCGCGGCGATCTTGCCGGTGATTTTTTGGAATAGTCGCAACGGTTGGATCACCTGGACCCACCTCCTGCAGCGGGGCAGCTTGGATCAACCGTGGAGTTTCCGTCCGCAATTCCTGCCCGAATTCATCGCGGCCACCTTTGGGCTCATGAATCCGGTGTTCTGGGTGGGGTGGGTTCTGGCGCTCGTGGGTTTCTGGCGACTGCGACGCAAGCCAGCGGCAACGAACGCGCCGATGGATGAAACCCGTTCGTTGGCCTTGCGGTATGTGCTGTGTTTTGGCCTGCCGGTTTTCCTCTTTTATCTGGCCTACACGCTTCGGTCCCGAGTTCAGCCCAACTGGGTGGCCACCACCTTTGCGCCCTTGGCCGTGTTTGCGGTGTTGTGGTGGGAAGATCGGCATCGGGCCGGGAGCCGGACCGGTCTCAGGCTCCTCCGATGGGGCGTGGGTGTGGGGTTGCCGCTGGTGGTGTTGCTGCACGAAACCAACCTCATCCTGAAGCTGAGCGGGCATTCACTGCCGATGGCCATCGAGCCCCTGGTGCGCGTGAGGGGTTATCGGGAGGCGGCCGCGGTGGTGCGTACCGAGCGGGACCAACTCCTGAAAGAAGGTCGCCCCGTGATGGTGGTGACCGACCATTACGGTTGGGCGGGTGAACTGAGCTTCTACATGGACGGTCCGGCACCCGTGGTGGCCAAGACTCCGACGGTGACCGTTGTGGAGTCCGAACGGCCGATCAATCAACTCTGGTTCTGGCCGGAATACCGGTATTCTGGCCGGCCGGGGTTGACGGTCTTGTACGTTCATCCCGAAGGGCGCACGGGTTTGAATGCTTCATGGGCAACGCGGTTTGAAAGCGTCACGGATCTCGGAGTTCGTGATGTCGAGGTCCGAGGGCGTGTTTTTCATCGTCTCCACCTGTACGCGTGCCGGAATCAACGGTGAACCCATCGCCGGATCCATCCCGTCTCGTGGTCCAGTTCTGGCCCGTGGCCGACTATGATTTGCAGTCGACCTTGGAATGCGGTCAGGCGTTCCGCTGGATCCGTTCTGGGGCAGGGTGGGAGTCGGTGATCGGAGACCGATGGGCTCGGGTGGAGGCTGCACCTGGCGGTTTGACGGTGTCTTGGATGGATGGGCCGTCGGAGGCTCTCTGGCTGCGGCATCATTTGGCAGCCGGCGAAGTGCTGGAACCGATCCTGGCTTCCTTCCCGGACGACGCCCCGCTGCGTTCGGCCGTAGCCCGGTGTCGTGGGCTTCGGTTGCTGCGTCAGGAACCGTGGGAATGCCTGGCGAGCTTCATTTGTTCATCCACCAAGCAAATCGTCCAAATCCGGCAAATCGTGGCGCTCTTGAGCGAGCGTTGGGGTCATGAGGTCGCGGTGCCGTCTGGTGCGGTTTTGAATCGGGCGTTTCCGACGGCTGCAACGATTGCCTCGGCCGGCGAAGGAGCGCTGCGGGATTGCAAATTGGGGTTCCGCGCTCCGTACGTTTTGGATGCGGCTCGTCGGGTAGTGGAGGGGCGATTGGATTTGGAGGCGCTGGCGCGTCTGGAAACTCCGGCCGCCCGGGAAGCGTTGATGGAAATCCACGGCGTGGGCCGCAAGATCGCCGACTGCGTGCTGCTGTTTGCCTATGGCCGGCAGGATGCCTTTCCCATCGATGTGTGGGTCCGGCGGGCGTTGAGCCAATTGTATTTCCCTCGCGCCCGTCGGGTGACGGCAGCCCGTTTGGAATCTTTCAGCGAGAGCTATTTCGGTCCGTATTCGGGCTACGCCCAGCAATACCTCTTCCACTACATCCGCCTCGAAGCCGGTCGGTAGCCTCGCGGTTCTGTGAGGCCAGGTATTCTGAAAAAACGAGTCGCAGGGCGATCTCAGGCTGTACGTTGACGTAATAACAATCGTGACTACGCTCGGGACATGACGCTGGAACTCAAACTGCGCAAAGTGGGCAACTCGGTCGGACTGGTTCTTCCGAAGGAAGCGTTGGCCCATCTCAAAGTGGAGGAAGGGGACACGGTAACGTTGACCGAGGCTCAGGACGGCGTGCGATTGACGGCGGGCAATCCCGAGTTCGCCCAATCCATGGCCGTGTTTGAGAGTTTGAATCGCCGCTATCGCAATGCGTTGCGCGAGCTCGCCAAATGAAGGCGACCTACTGGCTGACACGCGAAGAGTGTCTCGCCCTGCATGACATGATTTTGTCGCATTACGGCGGCATCGCGGGTGTGCGCGACGAAAACATGCTGGAATCGGCCCTCGCCAAACCCCGGCAGCGTTTCCACTACGACAAGCCCACCATGGCTGATTTGGGGGCGGCCTATGCGGCGGGAATCGTGAAGAACCACCCCTTCCTCGATGGAAACAAGCGCACCGGGTTCATGATGGGCGCAGGCTTCCTGGAGCGGAACGGGTTTCAATTCGTGGCAACGGAGGCCGAAGCGGTGTTGCGCACACTCGCCTTGGCCGCAGGTGAGATGTCGGAAGCCGAATACGCGGAGTGGTTGAAGGTAAATTCGAAACGGGCCTGAGCACGCCGGCGGCCTCGTTGAGATCCGCCCAATCCAGCGCATGGGGCGACAGGGGCTGCATGTCCTTCAACCATCAACACCGGAGGAGCGAATCCTGGCTAGGGGCTGTCCGTTGATCTGATGATGCTGGAACGCGGCGTGCGGTCTCTCGGCCTGCTTCCCGCTGGAGAAACTTCGTCGGAGGGGCCAGTCTACGAAGACGATGTTGGATGCGCTCGTTGAGGAGTTCCTGATCCATCTGAGCCATGAGCGGGGATTGGCCGCGCACACGGCCCGGACTTATCAGGCGCTCCTCAAGCGATTCACCGAATGGGCGACGGCGGCTGGGATCACCACCTGGCGCGGCGTGAATGCCGACGAGTTGGTGCGGTACATGGAGCATGAACGCGGCCGAGCCCTGGAAGAACCCAAGGCCTCGGCCCAATCGCGGCTCAGCCCCTCCAGCCTGTATTTGCAAATCGCTGCCCTGAGGTCCTTTTTTCGGTTTGCTGAAGAGGAGGGCCATGTCACCGGCAATCCGGCCGAGAACTTGTCGCTGCCGCGTCGGGGTCGTCGGGTGCCCAAGGCATTGAGCGAGCTGGAGGTTCGACGGTTGTTGGAACCGCCGTTGGAAGCCACCCCGCAAGCGCTCTGTACCCACGCCATTCTCGAAACAGCCTATGCCAGCGGGCTGCGCTTGGCTGAAATTCGCAACCTGCGCCTGGAGCAACTCCATCTCGAGGCGGGCTTCCTGATGGTGATTGGCAAAGGCAACAAGGAGCGGGTGGTGCCCGTCGGGGCTGCGGCTGTGCGAGCGTTGCAGCGGTATCTGGCGGTCCGGCATACCTTGGTCCGGCCGAAAAGTCCGGGCGTGGTGTTCCTCACCAACCGGGGTTCCGCCTTCGCCCACGTGACGCTCTGGAAGCGCATCACCCAGGCGGTTCTGCGGGCCGGGGTTGAACGGCACGTCACACCCCACATGCTGAGGCATAGTTTCGCCACGCACCTGTTGGCGCATGGTGCGGACCTTCGGGTGATCCAAGAGCTCCTGGGCCATGCCAGCGTCGCCACCACAGAGATCTACACCCACGTGGCCCCCGAGCACCTGAAGACGGTCCACCGGCGGCATCATCCGAGGGCCTAATTCGAGGGCCTAATTCGAGGGCCTAATTCGAGGGCATGAAAAAGGCGACCCTGATCCGGAACGTCCGGCAGGGTCGCCTTGAAAAACCTTCCCGAAGCAATCTCCGGGAAACGAGAGCCTGATTACAGGCCCTTGCTGATCACCAGCTTGACCAGGTCACCGACCCGGTTGCTGTAACCCCATTCGTTGTCGTACCAGCTCACCAGCTTGAAGAAGCGGCTGTTGAGTTCGATACCGGAACTGTGGTCGAAAATGGAGCTGTTGTTGTCGTGGATGAAGTCGCTGGAGACCACTTCGTCAGACGTCCAGTTCAGGATGCCCTTGAGGTAGGTCTCGCTGGCGCGCTTCATGGCGGCGGAGATCTCGGCGTAGCTGGTCTCCTTCACGGTCTTCACCGTGAGGTCGACCACGGACACGGTCGGCACCGGCACGCGGAAGGCCATACCGGTCAGCTTGCCCTTCACCTCGGGGCAAACCAGCGCGACGGCGCGGGCGGCACCGGTGGTGCTGGGGATGACGTTCTGAGCTGCCGTGCGGCCGCCCTTCCAATCCTTCTTGCTCGGGCCGTCCACCGTCTTCTGGGTGGCGGTGTAAGCGTGCACCGTGGTCATCAGGCCTTCGTCGATGCCGAAGCCCTCGCGCAGGAGGACGTGGACCACCGGGGCCAAGCAGTTGGTAGTGCAGCTGGCATTGGAGATGATGTGGTGATTGGCGCCGTCGTACTTCTCATGGTTCACGCCCATGACGACGGTGATGTCTTCACCCTTCGCCGGAGCGGAGATGATGACCTTCTTGGCACCGGCCACGAGGTGGCCCTTGGCCTTGTCGGCCTCGGTGAACAGGCCGGTGGACTCGATGACGATGTCCACGCCGAGCGCCTTCCAGGGCAGTTCAGCCGGGGTCTTGGCGGAAACGACGCGGATCTCAGCGCCATTCACGATCAGCACGTCGTCTTCGACCTTGTCCGGAGAGGACTTGGTGGAGCTGACGGTGCCGGCGAAGCGGCCCTGGGTGGAGTCGTACTTGAGCAGGTACGCCAAGTTGTCTGCGGGGACGATGTCACCCAC